>CAZJJT010000004.1:12480-31411 GCA_964546395.1 uncultured Fibrobacterota bacterium | reverse complement strand
GTCAACGACGCCCGGATCGCTCACGATGAATGCGTCGGGAAGGGCGTCCCGTTCTGTCAGTTCGCCCATGTAGCGTTCGATATCGTGCAGTTGCGCCGTGGTGGGCATCGTGTTCAGCGCCACGTACAGGCGCTTCGAGTGCGTACGAGCGCATGCAAGGAGCTCGCGAACCTGCACGGCATCGAGGCCCGGAGACTGCGCGCGGAGCGTGTAGCGTTCGCCACCGACATACACCGCGTCCGCACCGTACTCGTACGCGATGGCGGCGGTCTCGGCCGAGCCGGCCGGAGCAAGCAATTCGGGAGCCGGACAGGCCATGCGGGAGGGCTACGAGCCGCTCTTCGCGGAGTCGGGAGCGGGCGACGTGGTCGCGGGCGGCTTGACCGGTGGCGGGGCCGGTGCGCTGTCGGGAGCCGCGGGCGCCGGGTCTTTCATCGCCAGCACCTCTTCGACTGCCGCGCGATAGTCCGCTTTCGTGCGGGCCCCCGGAACAACTTTGCGGACCACCTTGTCCTTCACAATGAAGACTACCGGTATGGAGGATACGCCGAAGTAGCGGGCGATCTGCACGTGCTTGTCGATATTGACCTTGACAACCAGTATCCGGCCCCGGTACTCTTTCGCCAGCTGTTCGATTGCCGGTGAGACCATGCGACAGGGCCCGCACCACGGGGCCCAGAAGTCGATCAGCACGGGGGTCTTCGATGCCACGATGCGTGCGGCGATGTGCTGCGAGGAGTCGGCGAGCGGCTTGGAGGAATCCGCCGGAGCGGCACGCAGCACCGCTGCAATGCCAACTACCAGAAGAGCGACCGCCCGCACCGGTTTCGCCCTGTCACGCACCACCGTCTGTGCCACCCCTTGACCCCCTGACCCCTTGACTCCGTGACTCCCACCCTAGAAATGGTTCACATACACCAGTTTCAACTCCCGCGACCATCCCAGGGGCCGGTCCGTCCGCTCATCGTAGCGGTTCTCCAGAACGTCCTTGGCCAGCGCCTCGATGTAGAACGTCCGGGCGAACGCCCACCGCAGCCCGACGTTGAGCAGCCCGCACAACGGGTTGGCGTAGTACTGACGCGTGGGGTCCCAGTCAGTGACCGGGTCACGGTACGTGAGACCAAGATCGTATTCGAACGCCACCGCGAGTTCCTCGTTAAGCCCGACATCCAGCCCCAGCACAGCGTTCGGCCAGCTCACCTCGTCCACTTCCTCGAGCGAGAAGTTCGCCGTGCCGTGGAACCCCAGGTTCACTCTCCTGAACAGCAGGAAGTTCTTGCTGAGCGCCACGAAGAAACCGGGCGACTTGTACACGAACCCGTCCAGACCCTCGCGCGCTTCTATCCCACCGTACCCCTGGTGTTCGTACCCGATCGCGATCGCGGGCATCACGACACGCTCCTCGATAAGGCGGTACTTGATCATCCCCCCGGGGTAGGGGTTCGCGCGCGCCGTGCCGCGCCCCACGATCCCGTCACCACCGTAGCTGAGTCCGATGTTGAGCCGGTCGGTGATACCGACCGCTATGCCGAGCATCAGGCCCGCGCCATTGACGCCCGGGAACGCACTGGGGTACACGCGGAACTCGAAGTCGAAATGCGCGCGCGGCAGTATCCCCGCCGTATGCGCGTCCACAAGCCTCCTCGGCTGCAGCATCGGCTCCTCTGCCGGCCCCGTCGGAGCAGGCGCCGGCTCTTCGTACTCAAATGCCTCACCGAAGTCATCATACTCCTGCGCCGCGGCACACAGCGCAGCACACACGACCGCCGCGAGGACAGTACCCGTATGCCGACGAAATGAGTGTCTCATGTGCCCCCATTTCTGTTGAGTTCGCGCAGACGCTGCTCGTTCCTGCGCCGGATCTCATTCTTCTTGCGCTCGTGCTCCGCAAGCGTGCGCGAGAAGTCGTGTGCCCCGCTGCCGTCCCACAATGCCACGAAGTACAGCTCCGCCGTCTGCATCGGCGCGGCGGCCGCCTGGAGCGCACCGGCGCCAGGTGAGCAGATTGGCCCGGGCGGAAGTCCACGGTGCACGCGCGTGTTGTACGGACTGGTGGACTTCAGCTCCGACACGCGCAGCGGCCCGCTGAACTTGCGAAGCGCGTAGCGCACGGTCGGGTCGGCGCCCAGCGGGATGCCCCGCCGAAGGCGGTTGTGGAATACGCCGGCAATGCGCGTGCGCTCCGAAGCCAGCGTGGCTTCCTTCTCGACAATGGAAGCGAGGATGACGATCTCGTGGCGACTCAGGTGGTCGGCCGCAGTCGAGTCGACACTGACACGGCCGAGCTGCTCCTCGAAACGCGCCACCATGGTGCGTGCGATGCTGCGGACCGCGACGTCCGGCGCGAACCGGTACGTGTCGGGAAACAAGTAGCCCTCCAGCGAGGACGCATCAAGCCCCAGCTCGGAAGCAAGCGCGCTGCTGGTGCACACTGCCGCGAACTGCGCGCTGTCGATACCCAGCGCCTCGGACAACACTCGAGCCGTCTGTTCGATCGTAAGCCCCTCGGGTACCGTGACCGTCGACTCCACCGCCGCCGCATGCCGCAGTCCCCGCGCCGCCGCAAACACCCCCGCACCTGCGCTGAACCGGTGAAGACCGGCCTGCATGGCACGTTCGCCCCCTGTGAGCTTCATCCACGCCACCAGCGCCCGCGCCGAGCACACCACTTCACGCTGGTCAAGCTCACGCGCCACACGCCACAGCGACTGACCGGGCTCAACCAGCACCTCCACCGGCGCCCCACCGCGTCTGCCCGCGCCGCAGTACCACACGAACGCGCCGCCGCCTGTCAGCGACACCAGGAGCACCACGATCACGGCAGCACGCACCCGTGTCTGCATCATCCGTACCACCCAGAGCAATCCATAGAATACGAACCCCGCACCGGCAAACAGGTACAGCGCACCGGTGAGCCAGAGACGCCACAGGCCGTGGAACACATTCGGTCGCGGCAACGGGTTCATGCCAGGTCCAGCAGCAGTAAGACCCTCCAACACCGAAGATACAATCGTGTGTTCGTGTATATGGTGGTCTGGAGGGGCATTGCATACTATCGGTAGTGGTCATGCCGGGAAGCCACGGATGTTGTGTATTTTGTGTCAACGTGCCGCACGGGCGGCATGTGCATGTACCAGCACACAACGGAAAGGGGATCGGGCAGCCGCGCTTCGGGGCACAGGCCCCGGGGTGAGGAAAGTCCGGGCACCACAGGACAGGATGCCCCGCGGGAAGCGGGGGGTCGCTTCGGCGACACGGACAGGGCCACAGAGAGCAGACCACCCTGCGCGGCACGCAGGTGCAGCGCGGGGCGAGACGTGAAAGGGTGGGGTAAGAGCCCACCGCTCCACGGGCAACCACGGAGGCAGGCAAACCCCATCCGGTGCAAGACCAAACAGGAGGAGTCCCGCTTCGGCGGGAGGAAACGGTCCGTTTCCCCGTTCTCCGGGTCGGTCGCTCACTGTCCCGCTTTGCGGGACCAGTCAAATGGCTGCCTCCCGGCCGGGTTCGCCCGGCCGGCAAGACAGAACCCGGCTTACAGATCCCCTTTCCCCCCGTGTGCCGTCATGCCCGTCCCACAGGACCCCCATCGGCAAGAGGCAAACCCAGCCTGGTGACCAACGTCCATCCCTGCAGACTCGCGCCCGCCTTCCTCGGTACTCTCTTCCTTCTCGCGGCCGCCGCATACGCCGGCCCTACAGTCGTCGACACCGCACCCGGCGACACACTCATCGCGCCGACACTCCCGCGTGACAGTACCGTCCGTGAGATCCGTCTCGTGGGCAACGAGCGCACCAGGGACTGGGTGGTCCACGCGTATCTGGACCTCGATACCGGGCGAATCTGCGACTCGGCGGTGGTCCACGACGCGGAAGATCGGTTGATGAACACGAGACTGTTCGGCTCGGTCAAGATCCTGCAGGTGGTGAAGCCCGAGGGAACGTCGCTGGTGGTGGTGATGCAGGAAGCGCCGCGGTTCATGCTGAGCGATATCGGCGGCGGTCTCTATATCCTGCGCTACGGGCACACCGATCCGCTCTGGCGCCTGTGGCGGGTCAACCTCACCGGCCGGCTCAACAATCTGGGTGGGCGCATGGAGGCGATCAACGTCGCGGTGAGTTTCTGGGAGTGGCGACAGGTGTACATCAGCTGGTACAAGCCGTTCCTGCCACGCCCCTGGTACCTGGTTGCCGGCACCGGCGCTTCGAGCATGCCCTACACGGGCAAGCCGTGGCGCGCCTACTCGCTGCGAGCGGTCGTCGCTACCGGCTACCGCTTCAATCACTACACCCGCGGCTGGCTCTCCTGTGTCCCGCGCTACCACCGCAACGAGTACAAGGGCCCCGAAGACAGTGGCCGCTATACGGTCATCCCGTCGTTCGACACGCTCACGGTCGACCCTGACGGTGCGCGGTACTCACTCGACGACCGCCTGCCCGACACGTCGTGGACCGACATCGTGCGTGTCAGTGCTGACACCGTCGAAACACGCACATGGAAAGGCAACCTGCTCTGGGAAGAGGACCAGCGCGACCAGCGTTTCAGCGAGATAGAGGTTTCGGTGGGCGGTGCGTACGACCGCAGAGACCGCAACTACCCGCACCTCAAGGGTGTGCGCTGGAGCAACGAACTCTCGCTCAACATCCCGCTGAGCGGTGGGGACAACACCGCCTGGTTCGGCCAGTACGACACCGACGTCCAGTTCCACCACCGCGCGTTCCCGCGACGAACGTCTCTTGCCTACCGTGCGCAGTTCACGCTGCGGGCAGGTGACGGCGGCAGGTTCCACTACCTCGAGTCGGGCGGCGAACACACGGTCCACGGGTTCGGACTCGGCGCGCTCGGCGTGCGCAGCCGCTCGAACAACCGCGCATGTGTCAACCTGGAGTACCGCTTCCCGATGCTCACCACGCCGGAGATGACATTGCCGAGAATCGCCAACATCGTGGTGCCCACGCGCAAGGTGTACTACCGTATCGACGGGGCGCTGTTCGCCGACTACGCATACCACTGGCACGAGATACAGCACCCCCTCACACGCTACGAACACGGCACGGCAATCGGCGCCGGCATCCGTATCCTGCTCCCCAATGCACGCCGGGCCGCATGTATCGACGTGGCCCCGATGCTGCTCTACAACGGCGAGATGTTCAGCCGGTGGGATGACACGCGTACATGGGGGTTCAACGCCTACGTGGACATGGTGTTCTAGCGTCTGTAGCCGTACTCGTGCTCACCCTCGCACTCGGCTTCACTCCGTCCCCTACTTCACCCGGATCGTGCACACGCGCGATTGACCGGACACCGACACCATCGATACCCGTGCAAGATAGACCCCTGCGCCGGGCGCCACACTCCTCGGCCAACTCAGAATCGTGTTGCGCACGAGTCGTCCATGCGTCCCCGTCCGCCCCACGCGCCGGCCGTCAACCGAGTACAGTTCCGCGCTCACCCGCACCGGCTCCGTGGCGTCCACCACTACCGCAAGGGCACCGCAGACCGGCAGGCTGTGCACACGCGTAACACGGACACCCGCGAGGGTGGCACCCCGGACATCGATGGTGGCAACCGAGACAAGCGTGGTCGTGCTGAGCGGCGGCAAAACAAGCCCGTCGGCCGGCGCCCACCACCCGAGGTCGGTCATCCGTGCCCCGTCGCTCGTAGACTGGAACGCCTGCAGTGAGTCGGGCAGGCCAGCGCCGGACAGCACTGCCGTCTCGGCGACCGAACTCCCGTTCACGAGTACCACCACCACCGACCCGTCGGGGTTCTCGAACGCCGCGTTGGCCAGGCTGTCGTTCGCGTTGGTACAGGCCACGCGCCGTGCTCCGGGCTTGACAAACCGCCCGAAATGCGCCACCTGGTAGTACTTGCCGGTGTAGGTGCCCCCGACCACGATATGGTTCGGGCTATCCGGGCCCGCGGCGCTGATCGAGAACCAGGTCCACTGGGTGATGTTACCGTAGGCGAACGAGTTCGCGATCGCAGCGCCCACCCGCACCGCTGTGGCCCACGTGGTGTCGTAGCCGTCACCGCTACTGGTCAGCCACAAGTCGAGACCGTACTGCTCGCACACCACGCGCACACTGTCCCACCACGCACGCGCTTCCGAGGTGGGCGTGTCGAAGTACAGGTTGTGGCAGTTGACCGCATAGATGTCGAGGTGGGGCCGGGTCGCGCTGTCGGTCAGCATCGCACGCATCCACTGGTTCGACCGCCACCAGAACGAACTGAACACGTCCTGCGGCGCCATCAGCTTGACAGAGGGGACAATCGAATCGATGATTGGCCCGGCAACACGGATCATCTCGTGGTACGTTGACTGGCTGTACACGCAGGAAGCGTACGGCTCGGCGAAACCGGGCTCGGTCTGCAGGCACAATCCGTACAGCTCGACACCGGTCCGCTCGTGGAACTGACGGGCGTATTCGGCGCACATCAGCGCGAAGTCATCGTAGTACTCGGGCAGCAGATGACCACCGTCGGCAAGGCTGTTGTTGTCTTTCATCCACGCCGGCGGACTGAGTACGGCGGCGTAGTACTTCGTGACACCGCGCTGCATGAACTGCGGTACGTGTGCCAGGTTGATGCTGTCGTAGGGCGCCTCCAGCGTGTCCTGCATCGGATCGAGAAACAGGCGTCCCACCTGGAAGTCCGCGGCGAGCGAATCGTAGAACCCCACCTCTTCCAGATCGACCGTGTAGTAGAAGGGTCCGAGCTTGTACTGCCACGTACGGATATTCTCGCGCGTGAACCCGAACCCGTCCACGGCCTGAAACATCGTCGCCGGGTCGATGTCGACCACAACCGCCGCTGCGCCGCCAACCCATCCTGCCACGCACGCTGCCGCGATACGGATAGCTGTCCACGGACGCATGCATTGCCTCCTCTGAAACTGCCGTTGCCATCGTCATGAAGCACAACCACGGCCAAAGTACATCGCCGGGGAGACATCGGGGGGCAGGTTCCCCGCCGAAGGCCCCGCGCAACGGACTGCCCTTGCCGGGAGTGAGCAGACGAGTACGACTGCGGTGTGCTTCCTACTTCTCTGCAAGGTGCTCTTCGCGAAATTCCTTCTCGCTCTGGTAGGTCTTGATCAGCCGCGTGATCCCCACCATCTCGAGCACGTGGAACACCTGGTTGTCTTCAGCAATCAGGTAGATGCTGCCCTTGTTCTCCTGCACGTCGCAGAGGCAGTGTATGAAGATGCTGATGCCGGCGCTGTCGAGGTAGGTTGTTCCCTTGAGATCGAACACAAAATGGTGGAACCCCTTGTCAATCATCACCGAGACCTCGCTATCGAGAATCTTCGTCGACATCTCGGTATCGATGTTCCCGGTGATCCGCACCATCCTGTACCGCCCGCATTCTTCGACCGCGTAGTTCATGCACAGTGCCCCTTGTCAAGCGACCCGCACGGCAATATAGTAAACGGCCGCCCCCGGCTCAGCGTCTCCGCAGACGAGCGGCAAACGCCCCGTCCAGTCCATGCTCGAACGGCGTGATCCGCAGGTACCCGTCGAGATCGACGTACTGCCGCGGAACTTCGGGCGGCGGCCGCTCAACCACAAACTCGCTGTGGCGCTCGAGGAACTTCGCCACCTGCTGCTCGTTCTCCTCCGGTTCCAGCGAGCACGTCGCATACACCAGCACCCCGCCCGTCCCCACCAACTCGGTCCCCGCCTCCAGCAGTGCCTCCTGCTCACCCACCACCGTGTCGATATCCGCCTTCGTGCGGCTCAGGCGGGCATCCGGGTGACGGTGGAGCACGCCCGTGCCCGAACACGGCACGTCCAGCAGCGCCTTGTCGAAGTACCCGGCAAACGGCGTCTTCGTCCCGTCAGACACCACCGGAAACATCCCCCGCAACCCCATCCTGTCCCGCGTCTCCACCACCTGCCAGAGCCGCCGCGGACTGCTGTCGCACGCCACCACACTGCCTTCCTCACCCGCCAACTCCACTATCAGCGCCGCTTTCCCGCCGGGTGCGCTGCAGAGGTCGATCACGCGCTCGCCCTTGCGGATATCCATCGTGGCCACCACCCACCCCGCCGAGGGCGACTGGACCGTGCACGCCCCGAGCTGGAACAGCCTGATATCCTCGGGGGCCAACCCCTTCGCGGTCAGATGGTAGTACAGCAGCGAGTAGCCCGTCGCCCGGTCCACCAACTCCCGCGACTCGGCCTCGAACTGCTGGCGGCTGATCCCCCTCATCTTCCGTCTGAGAAATGTCTGCGGAATCTCGTTGTTGAACGCAAGCAGCTTCCGCGTCCCGTCAAGCCCGTACGTGTCAAGCCACCGTTGTACCATCCACCGGGGGTGCGAATACTCGACTCCCAGTCGTCGGGCCAGATCCACCTTGGGGTCGGGGAGAGCGACGTGGCCGCGCTTGGCGATCACCGCCCGCAGGAGTGCGTTGACGATACCTGAGTACTTGCGGATGCGGTGGTTGGCCTTGGCCTGCATCACTGCTTCGTTGACTGCCGCGTGGTGCGGCACCTTGTCCATGTGGAGAATCTGGTATGCGCCGAGTTCGAGCACCCTCACCAGGTCATGGTTCTTCATCAGGTTGGGGCCGTCGAGGTAGCGCTCTATCGTATAGTCGAGACGGATGCGGTGCCGCAGGATCCCGTTGACCGCTTCGAATGCGAACCGCCGGTCGCGGTGATCGATGTGCGCCCGCCCGAGTACCCGGTCTATCACCGCCTCGAGTGTGCCCCGCCGCTCATCGAACCCGCGCAGCATCTCCAGTACCGCTTCGCGTGCGTTCATCCCAGCACAGTCCCTTCCGTGAGCCGGGCCCCGCGCGCAAACGATGCCGCGTTCATCTCGGCTTTGCCCTCGGGTTTCACCACGCTCACCCGCAGAACCCCGGCACCCGTGGCCACGAGTACCGCATCGGCGCCAACCCCCACGACTGCCCCAGGCTGTGCCGCACCGTGGGCCTCCCCCTCGGCCTCCGCATCCATCACCCCCAGCCGTTTCCCACCGTACACCGTACAAGTCCCCGGAAACGGCTGGAACGCACGCACCTTGCGGGCGATTGCCTCCGCGGGAAGCGACCAGTCGATCAGTCCCTCCTCCTTGCGCAGCTTGGGGGCGCGGCACGCGCGTGAGCTGTCCTGCTGCACTGGCCGCAACGCCCCCCCCGCCAGTCCCGCAACCGCCTCCAGCAGGGCCTCAGCTCCCAGCCGGCTCAGCCGTCCGTACAGCTCCAGTGCCGTCTCTGAGCTGCCGATCGGCGTGCTGCGCTGCACCAGCACCCCGCCAGTGTCCACACCAGTGTCGATCCGGAATACCGTGACACCCGTCTGCTCCTCCCCGTTCTCGATCGCCCGCTGAATGGGCGCCGGGCCCCGGTAGCGCGGCAGGAGCGAGGCATGCACGTTGAGTGTCCCCAGGGGGGGTATCGTGAAGATGCGCTCGGGGAGAATGCGGTAGGCAATCACCACGAACAGCTCGGCCCCCAGGTCCGACAGCTCAGCCGCCAGCCCCACCGTGTCGAGCCGTTCAGGCTTGAGCAACGGCCCCAGACCGCGCTCGGACGCCCATTCGGCCACTGCTGACTGCCGCACGCGCAATCCCCTGCCCTGCGCCCGGTCGGGGGTAGTCACCACCCCAACGACCTCGTAACCTGCGGCGAGGAGACGCTCGAAGGAAGGAAGGCCGAAATCGGCGGAACCAAAGAGGGCAACTCTCACGGGGCCGAAAATAGTATCCCGATTTGAACCATATCCAACCCATTATGTAGTTTGGGGTTAGACCGTGTCATCCTGCCTGCTCCACCCCTCGCCGGTCTAACTCTGGTTCGCTTACCCGTGGAAAGGAACCCACCATGGCAGAGACTTTTCGCCCAACCCAGACCATAGAAGTGTATTGCAGGTTCTGCAAACGGATTCAGCCGGCCCAACTCGACCGGAGTATCGCCGCCAACGGCAAGACTGTCAGCCGCGAATCGTCGTTCGAGTACTTCTGCACGAAGTGCAAGCGCTCATTCTGCTTCACCGGCACCGATCTGGCCGCAAACGTCGAGGAAACACCACCGCCAGCCGAAACGCGTGACTACAGCCCCCGCATGCATTACCTTATCGGGGACATCGTCTACCACAAAAAATTCAAGGAAGCCGGGCCGGTGGTCAACAAGGAGAGCGGCTCGCCTTCGTGTATCCTGGTCAATTTCGAGAAATCCGGGATGAAGAAGCTGGTAGAGGACGCCTAGAACGCCGCGAGCACCGTGACGGCCATGCTCGGGTCGCTCACAGCGTTGAGCTCCAAGGCAGCATCCATGCCCACGCGCACCTCGCGCACGTTCACCGCTACGCCCATCCCGAGGCAGAGACGGTTCCACTGCCCCTTGACATGCTCCTCCTCCTCACCTGCGAGCACATCGAACGCGTAGCTCAGTTCGCTCTCGCTGAACGCGTAGCCGGCACGCAGAAACAGCATGTCCTTCAGCACCGAGACCTCGATCCCCGGCTGAATGTCCACGTACGCCCCGTACGTCTTCTCCACATCAAGGGCGATGCGCAGCGGCTTGACATACTTCGGCACGTAGCTCACACCGCCGGCAACCCCGATCGGCAGCATGCCCTTGTTGAGGTCCTCGGAGTACCCTGAGCGCACGAACCCGATATTGCGGCCCACCGCACCCAGAACCAGCCGCTCACCCATCAGGCGATACTGGATCCCGATATCCAGCGCCAATCCGTCCGCGGAGTAGTACTCCCCGTCGGTCCCCAGGTAATGGTACGCCCCCTTGAGCGAGACACCCAGCGACAGCGTCTTCAGCAGCAGTCTCGACCACGACAGCGCACCGGCCACCTGGTTGCCGCCCCACACTCGCCCGGTCTCATAGGGGTTTCCGAAGTTGTCCATGGTCACTTCGTCGATGTCACCCTCGGAGAGGTTCAGCACGCTCAATGCCCAGTAGCCGGTGTTGCGCACAGGCAGACCGAACGCCACAAGCCCGCTCCACATGTCCAGCACCAGCGAGCGGTATCCCGCCGCCGCCTGCCAGGTGTCGAGATACCCCAGCACCGCCGGGTTGGAGTAGAAGCCGAGCAGTTCGCTGGGCATGCCCACGGAGGCCCCCGCCATGGCGACATCCCGCGCACTGTATGACATCCTCAGCAGCGGAAGCTGCGCCTGCCCGGCACTGGAGAGCTGGGCTCGACCGCTGCCCACCACTCCGGCAAGGAGCACCGCCACGACTGCTGCACAATAGCCTGCACCGGTTTTTCTCACTCGCTACCTCTCACTTGAACGTGAGCACAAAATAGTTCCGCTCATCGAGCCGGAACTCGCTTCGCGCCGCAACGCCTTCCCGAAGCCCCGACAGACGCACCTGCCAGCCTTCCCCGACCTCTTCCACGGTCAACTCCGCAGTACGGCATCCCCGCGTCTTCATCAAGGCAGTGCTTCGCACCGACTCCGACAGCCACACCCCTCGCACCGTCCGTCGCGCCGCCACGAGCGAGTCCGGCTCACCATCCGGCGCAGCCGAGGACACATACTCGCCCGAGAGAATACGTGCGAAATCGCCGAATGTGAACGGTGATCGCACGAAATCCACATACTCGTCGACACGACTGGACGGGTCTATGTGCTGCACACGGGTCCCCACGGTCAGCACCAGTGTGCCGGGACCCGACTCAACCGTGGCCACCGCGGAGCCGAACGGTCCGACCAGGTCGGCCAGGAACGCGGTGTCCCCGTACCACAGGATGCTCAGATCGAAGGAGACGCGCCGGCCATCCACGACCACCACCAGCTCGCCGGCCCGGCGCGCATCGCGGGCGGCCGCGCTCCGCGCGGCCCGGCCGGGCCAGGCCGGGGTGCAGGTCTGCGTCGGGCCACGCGGGGTACACGCGACAAGGGCCGCGCAAAGCGCGGCCCCGCAGACCTGCGCCGCCCGCGACCCCTGCACCCTCACGGGGATTCCTCCCCCGCCTCCGTCCGCGCCGCCTCCAGCTTTGCGCGCACCCGCTGCGGATCATCCGGATCCAGCTCCAGCGCCGTCCGGTACGCCTGTGCCGCCTCTGCGTATCGCCCGAGCTTCACGCGCACGTCACCCAGGTGTTCCAGCACCACCGGATCCTCACCCACCTTCTCCAGCGCGCGCTCCATGTACACACGGGCCGAGTCGTAGCTGCCGCGCTGGTAGAACACCCACGCATAGGAGTCAAGGTAGGCGCCGTTATCCGGTTCGTGTCTCAACGCCATGCCGATCAACTCCTCCGCGCTGTCGAGATTCATGCCCCTCTCCGCCCACATGTAGCCCAGGTAGTTGGCCGCTACGTGATCTCCGGGATTGATACTGAGTGCGCGCCGGAACGCTGCGGCGGCACTGTCCAAGTCCTTCAGCCGCTCGTGCGCGCTTCCCAGGTCGAACCACGCCTGTCCCGAGGAGCTGTCGAGAACGACTACCTTGCGGAACGCATCAACCGCCTGGCCGTATTCCTTGCGAACCGCATGCACATGCCCGAGCATGCGCCAGGCAGACGGCTTGGTGTCCAACGCGGCCACGAACCGCTCCGCGTCCACCAGCGCCCGCTCGTTGTCCTTCTGCCGCAACGCCACCAGGCACAAGTGCTGCCACGCATCCTCGAAACTGCTGTGCAGCGCCACGCTCTTCTCGAATTCCAGCCGCGCCACGTCCTGACTGTCCCGTTCCGCCGCCACAAGTCCGAGGTAGAAATGGAGTTCGTGGTCCTGCATGTCACCCGCAATCAACTCGTGCAGCAGCGCCGAGGCCTTGTCGTACTGCTCGTCGTAGTAGTACAGAAGCGACAGGGTGCGGCCATAGACCGCTCCCCAGGTCTGTGTGCGGTACAGCCGCTCGTAAGCCGCGATTGCTTCCTTGTACTCCCGCCGCGCCATCTGTATCTGCGCCAGGCTCTGCAGTGCATCCTCGTGGGTCGAATCGATCGCAAGTGCGTCGCGGTAGCTCTCGAGGGCGCCGGCGGTATCGCCGCGCGCAAACGCGGTCGCCCCGCGCATCACCAGTATCTCGGGCGTCTTTCCATGCTGCTGCTCGAACGCCCGCACCAGGCTGTCGGCCGACTCGAGCCGCTTCGCGCGCACCATCAGCGCCGCCGTCTTCAACCCCACCGTCACGGCATCCGGTTTGTGCCGCAGAAACGCCAGGTACGCGTCAATCGCCTTGTCGGTCTCGCCCAGCGACTCGTGTATAAGCGCCAGCGAGTACAGGTTCTCGCTGGTGCGCGTCTTGAGTTGCTCGATTGTCTCGGCAGCACGCGAGAACTGACCCATCTTCAGATACGCGGTCACCAGCAGGTTCTTCTCGATCTCGCTCAGTTCTCCCACCTCGCGGTCGCGTGAGATCGTGATGACTGCCTGGGGGTACTTGCCAAGCTCGATGTACTTGCCGGCAAGCAGCAGCCGGACTTCATCGGAGGACGGGTCGAACTCGTAGGCCATCTCGTACAGCCGCGCCGCCATCTGCGGCAGTCCCCGACGGTCGTAGTCACGGCCGCGTATGAAGTACTCCTCGGCACGGAGGCGGGCGATGTGTTCCTTGTCGTAGCGGGGCGCGGGTCGGACCACCGGGAAGCTGCGCGGAGAACACCCGGCGAACAGCAGCGCGGCAATCGGCAGCAACACGCAGATGCGTCTCACGAAGGACCACTCTCCCTTGCGCTGCATGCGGGTCTGTTCAGTTGCGCGCCACCGAGACAACCAGGTCAACCGGGCTTTCCAGGGCCACATTGGTGCCGGGCGGTACCGACTGCTTCAGCACCATCCCCGGCGCAAGTGCGGGGTTGTTCTGGTAGTCAACTCTGCCGACCTTGAGTCCGCATTCGCGTATCTTCTCGCGGGCCTCGCCCAGCCCCTCTCCCACCACGTTCACCATCACCGCATGTGTCGGCTTCGGCCCCTTCGACACGACGATTTCGATGTACATCTCGCGCGAGATACGCGTTCCCTCGGGAGGCGACAGCTCAATGACCGACCCGGACGGTACCCGCTCGTGGTAGCGCCGCACCGAACCGCTCACCGCGAAGCCCTTCTTCTGCAGTTCCAGACGCACCAGGTGCTCCGCCAGCCCCTTCACCGACGGCACCACACCAACTTCAGGACCCTTGCTCACCGCAACATCGATGTGCCGCCCGCGTTTCACCTGCTCACCGGCCTGCACGTACTGCCGCAGTACCGAGCCGACTGGTACGGTGTCGCTGAATTCCTGTGCTTCGACTCGCCCCACCAGCCCCACGTCGTACAGCTTCTGCCGCGCGGCTTCCCACTCCACGCCTGCCAGCGACGGCACGCTCACAATGCCCTTGTTCACCCCCACGACATGCGGCATCACCACGCGGTCCACTACGACAACGGCACCTATCGAGCCAAGCACAACGACACCGGCCGCGACAGGTACCACCAGACGCCAGAATGTACGCACGGGCACGCTAATAGTAAAGCTTCGACTCATCCAGTATCACCAGTTTCCGGCGGTCCATGACCACCAGCTGCCGTTTCTGAAGCTGTGACATGATTCTCGAAACCGTTTCGCGGCTCGTACCCACCGTGTCCGCTATCACCTGGTGGGTCGGCCGGTCGTCGATAACGATGTTCTTGCCCTGGCGTTCGCCCTGCTCGCGGCCCAGCCGCACCAGGTAGTCTGCCACGCGTCCGTACACGCTCATCAGCGACAGCGTGTTGATATGCCGGTTGGTGCGGCGCAAGCGGCGGGACAGCTCGACCAGCATGTGAATCGAGATGCTCGGGTACTTGCGCAGAATGTCGAGGAACGAGCGGCGGTACAGCATCAGCAGCGTGCACTCCTGTGCAGCCACCACGGAAGCGGACCGCGGCTCGCCGTCCAGCAGCGCCATCTCCCCGAAGAAATCGCCCTGCTTCATGCGGGCGAGAATCGTCTGTTTGCCCTCCGAGGACAGCACCACCACATGCACGACGCCCGAGGCGATCATGAAGAAGGTCTGTGTCTCGCGGTCATCCTCGCGTACCACCACCTCACCAGTCTTGAACGTACGTGCCACGAGCGCCGAACAGATCGCGGCAACTTCCCGGGTCCCCAGGCCCTTGAACAGAGGAACATTCAGAGCGAAGTCGAGCATCTCTCCCGGTTTCATGGCGACTCCAGTACCAGGTTGTTGAGTTGTCTCAGCCGCTCGTTGGCGGCCTTGCCGAACTGCCCCGTCTCGCCGTCCGAACGCACGATCTTCGCATACAGACTCTTCGCACGCTCGTACTCACCTCTCCGCTCGTACAGCCGGGCCGCCTCGAACTCAGCGGTCACACCCCACTTGCCCGCACCCGAATACAGGTACGGCACTTTCAGCAACTCCGTAATCGCCTTCTCGTGCTCCCCCGTGCGTGCATACGAATACCCCAGCCAGTACAGCACCTCGGGCTTCTCATCCGGGGTCGGGTTGACATTCGCCTGCACAAAATGCTTGATCGCCTCCTCGAAGCGCGATGCCTGGACGAGGCAGAAGCCGATTTTGAGATGCGCTGCCGATACCGGGACCTCGCCGGGGAACCCCTCCAGCACCAGCCGGTACATCCGCGCAGCATCCAGCCACCCGCTCACACGCTGATAGTCGAGCGCCGCGTTGTTGGCCGAGCGGAGCCGCGTGCGTGCGTCGGCCAGCGTGTCGACGGCAACCAGCGCAAACTGCTCCGCCGCCCGGGCATAGTCCTCACGCTCGTGAAGCACCATCGCTGCCTTGAACCGCGCGTACGGCACCAACTCGCTCCTGGGGTACTTCGAAGAGAAATCGGTGAACAGCTCCAACGCCCGGTCCTTCTTGTCGTCGTAGTAGTACGACAGCGCAGTCTGGTACGCGGCGTCGTCCGCGCGTTTCGAGTCGGCGAACTTGCTCAGGATGTACCGGAAGCGGTTGGAGGCCTTGTCATACTCCTTGGCCTGCATCAGCGAAAGCCCTTCGTGAAACACGATCTCCGCGAAGTCCTCCGAGGACTCGCCGTAGCGCTCCTTAAAATCCGCTATCAGCTTGTCGGCCACTTTGCCCTTGCCCGCCATGAGCAGCGAAGAGATTCCGTCACGAAGGTGCCGCAGGCTGTCGGCACGCACCGCCGAGCGCTCGTACGCCCGCTTGAACGCATCCGACGCTTCCTCGTACATGCGGTTCTCGAAGTACAGCTCCCCCAGCTGACCGAACACGCCCGCCGCCGCGTCGTCCCGTGCCGCCGCCACCACCTTGCGGTAGTAGTCCAGCGCCTTGTACGCGTCGCCCTCCGTCTCGGCTATCTGCGCCAGTACTGTATAGGCCTGCACTTTCACCGAGTCGTCAGGCCTGCCGTCCAGCACCTCCTGCAGCTTGTCGCGCGCCTCCCCTGCGCGCCCCAGCCGCGCCAGGCAGCTCGCCATCCCCAGCAGCGCCTCCGGCGCGCGCCCCCCCTCGGGGTGGTTCTGGGCGTACACGCGGTAGTTGTTGAGCGCCTCGAACAGCGCGCCGGCGCTCAGCTGCGCTTCCGCCAGCTCGTAGCGCGCCCGGCCAGCGAACGCCGAAAACGGATACTGGTACAACACGTCACGGAACGTCTCGATCGCCGTGTCGGTCTTTCCCTGCCGCCGCAGCACCACCGCCTTGAGGTAGCGCGCCTCAGGCTTGTAGCGCTCATCACCGCTCACCTGCTCGAGCGTCCGCACCGCCGCCATCGTGGAGTCCAGTCGCCCGAGCGACAGGTACCCCCGTGCCACTCCGAGCATCGCACGAGCAACGTAGTCGCTGGCCGCATGACGGGTCACGATGGAAGCGTAGGCTTCCAGCGCGCGCCTCGTGTCGTCTTCACCGCCCTTGCGTCCCGCGCGTTCGTAGTGCTGGGCAATTGCATAGAGCACTTCGGGAAGGTGCGCGCTCTGCGGCCGCTCCGCCGCGAACTTCTCGTACTCGCCGACCTCCGGCCCACCAAGCATCATCACCCGAAACGCTGCATCATCACCCCAGCGCGAGTCGCCGAACCGCTCGCCCACCTGCGCGTAGAGCTCCAGTGCCCTGCCCTGCATGTATGCCGCGGTCTTCTCGTTCCCCTCGAGCTTTGCTTTCTCCGACAGGCGCTCGTGACAGTGGGCGAGCGCGAACAACGCGCTGCCGAGCACACTGTCGGGCGGCGGCGGGTCGAGCCTGGTCACCTGCTCGTACATCGCCACCGCGCGTTCATAGTCTTTCAGCGAGCGCTCGTACATGCGCGCCAGCCAGCTCAGCCGCTCGTACGCGCTCAGCGAGTCGCCCCGCTCGAGGATACGGGCGAGCCCCAACGCCGCGCCCTCGGTGTCACGCAGCCGGTACGCTTCGATATACCGCACGCGCTCCGCCGCCTTCGCACCCATCTCGCCCTGCTCCTCCGACTCGACCAGGTAGCGGTAGTGCCGCAGCGCCCCCTGGAAATCGCCCAGCGCTTCGAAACACTGCGCGAGCTTCATCAGCGAACGACCGGCGTAGCCGCTGGAAGGGAAGCGATTGAGAAGGTCCTCGTACTCGCGGGCCGCGCTGCCGTACTGGCCGAACTTGTCCTGGTAGATAGTGGCGATGCGGAACACGATGGCGTCGGCACTGCGGGCCGCGGGCATCTGCAGATAGCGGCGATAGGCCGCGATGGCCGCCACGTGGAGGTCGCGGGCGTAGTACAGGTCGCCGATCTTCAGCACTGCCCGCGCTCCGTATTCCCCCCCCGAATCGTCGAGTGCCAGGTCCTGCAGTGTCTCGATTGCGCCAGCAAAGTCGTTTGCACCCACCCGGCATTCGGCGGCAGCGTAGCGCGCCCTCTTCACGTCGATTGAGTCCGGCTGATCGGCGACCAGGTCCTGGTACAGCTTGAGCGCCGCCCGGTAGTTCTTGGCGAACCGCGCGTTCTCGGCCCAGGCAAACTGCACCGAAGCCGACAGCGAGCCACCACGGCCCCGCACCGTCTGCTCAAGCCGCGCAAACACGGGCAGCGACGCCGCGTAGTCACTGCGCGTGGTGAGTAGAGCAATGTACTCCTGGAGAGCGTCCTCGAGTCCGGGTGTACCCGCCGAAGCGGCCTTCAGCATGGCGGCATAGCTTGCCGCCGCCTCGTCGCCGCGGCCCAGCAGCGAAGACAGTTGTGCCTTGCGGTAGTGGAGCTGGGCAGCGTAGCCCTTGTCGTTCCCCCAGGCCTTGCGCCCCTTCTCGATGGCTTCCTCGGCCGCGGCATAGTTGCGCGCCGCCATGTGGATGCGTGCCAGCGCCAGCGATACGTCCCGCGCCCGGCTGTCCGAGCCGAACCGCTGCCAGAACGTCTCGTACAACTCCGCGGCGCGTTCGACATTGCGGTCCTTGTCGGCGCACACCGCCGCTTCGTACAACGCGCTCTTTGCCCGCGCGTTGCCCGTGAACCGCCGCCAGACCATGTAGTAGCGCTCGGAGGCCTCCTTGTACTCGCCCAGTGAAGCGTACGAGGCGCCGGCCAGGAACAGGCCCTCCATCACTTCACTGTGTGTGGAGAACGTCCGCGCGTACGAATCGAACCCCGTGGCCGCTTCACGCATGTTCCCGCTGTGGTAGTAGCACTGCGCGATGCGGAACTGCGCCTGCGGCTCCTCATCCACTTCGTGCGGCGCACTGAGGAACTTGCGGTACTGCTCCAGCGCCAGGTTGTAGAGACTGTCGCGAAAGAAGCGCTCGCCCAGGTTGAGTGCCGACTCGCTCTCAGCCGAGCCATGCGCGAGAGGGGCCAGCAACGCCAGGAGAAGCAGTGAGATACGGAAGCGCGAGAAGACCATAGGAGATGAAAATAGTCTAGCCGGGAGGAGGGCAGCAAATGAAACGGGCCGGTGTCAGCATACGCTGAGACCGGCCCCCGTACTCTGTGCACCGCGACGCATCCTACGGAAGGTTGTCCCCGTGGTCGTGGTCAGGGAGATCCCCGGTTGAGAGCGGCTGCGGCTCCTGCTCGCCAACAAGAC
>CAZJJT010000004.1:11293-12470 GCA_964546395.1 uncultured Fibrobacterota bacterium | reverse complement strand
CGCCGCGGCAACCGCTGCGCCCGCCGAGCCGCCGATAATCCACCACTTGGCGTTACTGCCGCCCGCCACGTAGTTCTTCAGCTTGGTGGGATCGGTCGTCCACTTGTACGAGAACGAAATGACACTGTACTCCTCGTTCACCGTGATAATCGGGATATTGTCGAGATCAAACGTCACGTTCACCACGCTGTGCCACTCGGGCTCGAGGCCGCGGATCTCCTCGTTGACATTCACCTGCCGCACTTCGACCTTGAACCCCTTGATCGGCGGCTCCGACATCGATTCGATAGGGGAAGCCCCCAACTTGACATCGTTGAACTCGAATACCAGCTTCTTCTCCTTGTCCTTCACTTCATAGAAGAAGCTCGAGGGTTTGTCGCGGAAGATGAAATAGCATGACACCACCTTCTCGCCCTGGTCCGGGCTCGGCTCGCTGGAAATCTGCACGCCCTCGAGAATCGCGTTCTGTGTCAAGCCGATGTCTTCCTGGCCGCGCACAACCGCCACGCCCAGTATCCCGCACACCAGACCTGCTACCGCTGCCTGCCGAACCATGCGGCTGTTCGCCTCCCGACAAAGTACCGTCCCCCGTAACCGCTGCTCGCAAGCGGGGGCCGTGCTGCCACATCTAATGATACCACTGCGTGTTGGGGCGGTCAAGAGGCACAGGTCGCCCTGCCCCCACATGCCTCGGGAAATATACTACGCCACTCCGTCCAGAACGACCATCGCCACACAGGAGTGACGTTCGTGGCTGATACTCACCTGTATGCGCCCGATCCCCGCTTCGTCCAGCGATTCCGCCAGGTACTCGTCCACCACGTGCACCGCGGGGCGGCCCGTGCTGTCTGAGACCGTCTCGACACCCTTCCAGCGACCGTGGGGTTGGCAGGAAGGGGGAAGGGCCTTGTAGAACGCCTCTTTCACCGCGAAGCGACCAGCGTAGTGGACCGCGGGGCGGGCCATGCGGCCGCAGTAGGCGATCTCGGCAGGGGTGAACACGCGCTGCACGAATGACCGGTCGTAACGAGCCACCAGCCGCTCAATCCGTTCGACATCTACGATGTCAACACCGATACCGATCGACATGCACCCTATCGCCTGACTCCCAGCTTCTGCCTGGTCACCTTGGAGCGGTTCGTCCCGCTCTCCGTGACCTCGAGTACTGCAACATACG
>CAZJJT010000004.1:0-11283 GCA_964546395.1 uncultured Fibrobacterota bacterium | reverse complement strand
CAGCCACCAGGCGGTCGTTGCGGTTGGAGGCGTCCCAGAAGAAGTAACAATCGGTACCCAGTCCGGTCCTGTCTTCCGGGTAGGCGATGAAGTCGCTGCGTACCACGTTCCCCAGCACATCGTAGACCGTCATCTTCGAGCGTGTCGCGTCAATCTGCATCACCGAACTCACCTTCAGTACCGTCGCCGACTGCGGTGGCGGAGTGCTCGCGGTTACCGAGGGCGAGAGGTTGAGCGGCGCGATATCGAGTGTCTGCGTGCCCGGCGTGAACGGGTTCTGCGACACCACGATTACCAGTTCGTACTCCCGGCCCCAGTCCACGACCACCGGTTCGTTGTTCGCCGCGGCCTGGTTACCCCAGCGATCCTCGAGCGTGCCCTGGAGGATGGTCATCCGGTCCACATCGGGCATCACATGATCGTCGCCGTGCGGAAGGATGACCGTCACCTCGGTCACCCACTCTTCGGTGGACGGCAGGAATACGCCGCCGGCAAGCACGACCTGCTGCTGCCCCGCACCGTCGGGGGTTGTGTAGCCGAACACGGCCTCCGGCGTGGTAAGGTCGCTGGCACGCACCGGTTCGCTGAACCGGATCACCAGTGTGTCGGGACGATCCAACGAGGGGTCGGAGCCGGGCGGGTCGCCGAGGTAAAACGTAGCCGTGCTGATTGACGGCCCCTGCGTGTCGCGCTCGTTGACATAGACAAACATGGCGATGTCGCTGTTGTCCCAGCCGTTCTTGACCGCAACCGCCCGCAGCACGGTCGTATCGGGGGCGCTGAGGGTGATTGGGGTCCCGTCGTACACCACCACGCCCGGAGCGTTCTGGGTAATTGGACCGGTGCAGTTGAGGCAATACAGGATGGTGGCATCCGCGGGCTCCTCAACATGCAACGTGACCTGCAGCTCACCCAGGAATGTCGTGTCTCGCGGCGTGGCAATCGGCGGTGAGCATTTCAGCGTATTCTGCAGCACTACCTGGATCGTGTCCGAGCGGCAGGAGGGCTGCGTGGCAAACGCGATGGTTGTGTCGCTGGAGCTGCGCTGCACCGAACCCCGCCGGACCGTACCGCGGCGGGGGGGCGAGGCCGGTTGGTCGACCGTCGCCAGCAGCCCGTCACCCGAGAACCACAGTATCGAGGTATACGCCGGATCGGCAACCGGCACGAGGTTGTTGTACTGGTCGCGCAGAAACGCCCACACGGTACCGGTGTTCACCCCCAGCGGGAGTGTCAGGCGGTTGTTGGGCAGAGGGTCGTCAGCCCAGTTGTCGGGTATCGAGTCTTTCTCGATCGTGATATGGTCGGCCGGGCCGGGCACCACGGTCACAACGACCCGCGTGTACTTGAGCGTGCCGCTGGAAGGGTCGTACAGCGAAGCGGTGATCGTGTCGGTCACGTACGCTCGCTGGCCAGTGAACACCGTGGTACGCCCCTGGTTGTCCGACAGTGTCGACTGCGCCGGGCCAGACAAACCGGCCGTACCCCAGTTGACCAGGTCGGCGAGTTCGGGTTTCTCGAACACGCTGTCGGCCGAGTCCACAAAAACGCGCACTGTGTAGGTGACCGTTCCACCCGCCGGAATCGTGGTAATCGCCGGTTCCGCCGTGACTATCAGCGTATCCACGAACACCGGCGCAACAAGGTTGGTGGTAATCCGAATATGCGAGCCGGTGACATGCCGCTCGCAGTAGAAAAAGTCGAAGGGGTACGTGGTACCTTCCGTCAAGCCCAGCGTGTCGAGGTCGATACTGTCGCTGAGCGCCCCATGGATTCCGCCCAGGTCCATGCGAAGCTGCCCGTTGATAAATGCCCACACGTCATCGTCACCCGTGAAGTAGAACCGCAAGCCGGCACGGTGCGTGAAATCGTGGTGAAGCTCCATGGCGAAACTGAAGTTGTGGTGGTCCGGGTTGTCGGAACCGTAGGGCATCCCCTGCGCAACCACGTCACCATACCCGCGCCCGTCAATCGGAAAGAATTCGTCATCGACGAACTCGTACGTGCCCGTCGTCGCGTTCTGCAGCGTGAACGCGAGGTACTCGTACATCACCACGTTGGCCATGTCGTAGGAGTCCGAGTAGTTCTGGCCGACAAACTCGTTGGCCCTGCCCTGGTAGGTGGTCAGGTTGGTCCATTCCCACCGTCCGATCACCCCGTTGTACTGGAACACGGCCGTCGGCGCACCACTCGGACGGAACCACTCATCCAGGCGATCGTTGTAGCGCCAGTTGAACAAGAACATCGGCTTGCGCTCCGAAGACAGTGTCTGCTGCACCATGCCCTGCCGGAGCCCGGGGGTCGGGGAGTTCGCCAGTTCGGATGCCGACACCTCCGTGTAGTTGGCAGGCTCGAAGTTCGGGTTGCTGTGGTCGGCCTTGTAGTCGTAGAACACGACCGGCACCTGGATAGTGTTCGGGAGTACCTGGCCGACGAGCCGGCCGGCGGCGTACAGAACACACAGGACTGCGAACCCGGCGAGCGGACGGCGAGACGAGACTGTCACAGCATCCTCCTTGGCGTGCAGCCCGGACTGCAGCCCCCACTCTGCGCTTCCCGGACACGTAGTTCAATATAATATCCCATGAATGCGGCATTTGCAGGGAAATCCCATTCCCAGAGGCACGCGGTCGCCGCGGATCGGCCACCTCCACCCAACTGCCTGATTATTCTTGCGCAACAGAGCTTGCATTAGTAGATTATGGGAGATTCCGGGGTCTGCCTCAGGCCACCGGGCCATTCTGCAGCTGTCCCCGTGCAACGCGTTGGGGGCGGAAGGTGGGTATATGCGCGTAGCCGTCGCGGTACTGGTACTCTCAATCGCCCTGCCGACACTCTCCCGACAACTCGAAGTTCCCTCCGCTGACCACAAGACAATCGCCTCCGCGCTCTCCAAGACCCAGCAGGGAGACACCGTGTGGGTGGCCGACGGTACCTACAAGGAAGACATCCTGCTCAACCCCGGGGTGGTGCTGAAAGCACGTGCGCTGCACAGGGCGGTTATCGACGGCAAGGGGCGGGGCACCGTGGTCACGCTCGCCCATGGCTCGACCATTTCAGGCTTCGTGATCCGTAACGGCACCATCGGCATCGTCGCGAAATCTGCCAACACACGAGTGGAGATGTGTCGAATCGAACAGAACGCGCAATCGGGCGTGATGTGTGTCGGGCATCTGCCCTATCTCATCGACAATATCATCTCGTTCAACAAGGGCTCCGGGGTGCAGGGCTGGGACGTGCGTTCGACCAACAGTGCGATCAGCCACAACACCATCGCGTTCAACGACAACCACGGGGTGGCCCTTGGCGGCGTCTCGGACGTTATTGTCGAGAACTGCATCATCGCACTCAATGGCCAGTACGGGGTGAAATCTGAAGCCGGGACCGTCAAGGCGCGCGTGATGCATTCGGACCTGTACCGCAACGGCGCCGACGTAGCGCCGCTGGGCAACGGCTGTGTCTCGGTGGACCCGATGTTCGTCGATGCGCACCGCTACAACTTCTCTCTGCAGACCGGCTCGGGCTGCATCCGGGCCGCTTCCGATGACACCGACATGGGCGCGCGAATCAACACACCCTGACCGACATACCACCTTCCCGCCTCCGAAAGGGACCTCCCCCATGCGCTCTTCTCTCCGTCCGCTCAGCACAGTCACCACACTGCTGGTTTGTGCCGCGGGGCTCTGCCACGCGATGGGCATCTCGGTGCCCGAGGATGCGGCCACGATTTCGTCCGCGGTACTGAAGGCCTCGCCGGGCGACACGGTGTGGGTAGCCGATGGCGTGTACCGGGAGCATATCCTGCTGCCCCACGGTGTGGCACTCGTGGCACGCACGCGGTTCAAGGCGGTGCTCGACGGCGGCGGGAAAGGCACGGTAGTGACACTCGGAAAGAACAACGCCATGGTCGGGTTCGAGATCCGCAACGGCACTATCGGCGTGTTCACCAACGGTGCGCAGAACTCCCTGCGTTTCTGCCGCATTATCCGCAACTGGCAGACCGGCATCGTCTGCGTGCGCCATCTGCCGCACATCGAGGACAACGTTATCGCGTTCAACGGCGGTTCGGGGATCCAGGGCTGGGACGTGCGTTCCAGCTCCTCCTCGGTCAACCACAACACGATCGCCTACAACAGCAACCATGGCATCTCGGTTGGCGGAAGCTCGAGTTTCGTGGTAGAGAACAACGTCATCGCGTACAACGAACGGTTTGCGGTCCGGGTGCACGAAGAGGCCGAGAAGACCGTCCGCGTAGCCAACAACAACCTGTACCAGAATCTGAACCAGCCGGGGGGATTGCCGAAAGGCAACTTCTCGTTCGATCCCGCATTCGTGTCGCCGCGCAGCAAGCTCAATTTCGAGCCCGATCCCGAACGCTGCTGCACTATCAAGGGGACCGACAACGAGAACCTGGGGGCACGGCTGAGTTTCTAGACTGCCGAGCGGCAGGGCCCTGTGCCCGGTCGAGCGGCGCGTGTGTCAGATGACCCGAGAGGAGTGGTCCACCATGCCCCGTTGCCGTGTCCTGGTTTCGCTCCACGCTCCCAGTGTCGCCGCACTCCTCGTCGCGCTCGGGGGCGCGTCGGTCGCCCTGGCTGACGGTCTTCCGGGCGAGTACATTCTCAACAACCGCTGGCGCACATCGTTCTCCGCCTACTCGGCGCACCCCAATCCCGCCCTGCTCACCGAGGCCGACTATGTGGGGGTAAGGCTCGTGGGTGCGCGCACGCTCAACACGTACAACAAGATGGAGCTTGGGCTGACTGTCCCGCTCGGCCTGTTCCAGTCGGTCGGGTTCTCGTGGTTCGGCCTCGGGGTTTCGGCGTACGACGAGACCAACGCGTTTGCTGCCACCGGCCGCACGGTCGACCAGTCCGACCACTTCTTCGTGCTCTCCTACGCGTGGAACGTGTGGCGCAAGCTCAGTGTCGGTCTCAACGTCAACCTGGCCTACCAGCGGCTGTTCGAAGAGAACCGCTTCGGCGTAGGCGCAGACCTCGGGCTCACCTACCGCCTTCTGCGCCACTCGCTGCTGGGCGAGCACATCGTCGGCATCGCGCTCGCCAACCTCATCCCGCCCAACATGGGCAGCACGATCGACATCGACAGCATCGTGCCCAGCGACGAGCTGCAGTCGACGAGCCTCGAGCTGTCGCTGTTCTCCACGTTCTGGGAGAAACGACAGCTCGGCCGAGGACTTCGGCGTAAGTGGAACCGACGCGACCAAGTCGATGGAGTGGGACCTGAACGTGCGGCTCGGCGTCTGGGTACTGCGCCTGGTCAACCTCTACGGCCTCATCGGCTTCGACCAATCGGGTCTGGAGTACGGCGGCTTCTCGCTGGGCTTCAACCTGCCCAGTGTCAACGTCGGCCGCGACCTGAGTTTCCTCTACCAACTCGTGGCGATCAACGAGGGCGAAGCGATGTCGCACACGCTCATGCTGCGCGCCGACCTGGGCAAGCACCGTGAAGAGATCTACGCGCGACGCATGGCCCGCCTGCTCAATATCGAGCCCAACAACCTCTACAACCGCGCGCTGGCGCTGTACAGCGCCGGGCAGTACTGGGACGCCTACTTCGTGTTCGGCCAGATCGCGGTAGAATACCCCGACTTCTTCAAGCGCGACTGGGTCGCCTACTACATGGCAAGCTGCCGCGAACACCTCGACATGCGTCGTGCAGCCATGGAGGACTACCGCGGGGTGCTGCGCGAGCACAACCGCAGCGCCGTCAAGCCGTACGCCGAGCTGGGCATGATGAGGATATTCTATCGCGATGGCGACAACGCCTCGGTGGCCATGCAGCTCAACCGGCTCAACCAACCCGAAACGCCCGACTCAATCAAGCAGCACGCCTACTACATTATGGGTCAGACCAACATGCGCACCGGCGAGTTCCGCAAGGCACGCCAGGTGCTCACGCTCGTGCCGGCAACACACCCTGATTACCTGTTTGCCCAGCATACCCTCGCCATTGTCAGTGTGCTGAGCAACGCCAACGAAGACGCCATAGAGTACCTGCGGACGTGTGTCAACGCCCTGCCGCGCACCAACGTACAGCGCGAAGTTGTCAACCGCTCGCTGGTGATGCTCGGGTACATGTACTACGAACTGAGCCAGCAGGAGGGTGCGCTGTCGCAGGCGGTCACCGCGCTGCGCACGGTCGAGAAGAGCAGCTACTACTATGAGGACGCACTGCTGGGGCTCGGCTGGGTCGCCATCCGCGCGCGCCAGTGGGCCGACTGCTCCGAGGCGGGGCGGCTGCTCATGGAGAGCTCGACGCGGGTGCCGCTGCGCGCTGAGGGTGCGCTGGTGTCGGCCTATGCACACATGATGCGCAAGGAGTACCAGGAGGCAGCCGGTATCCTCACGCAGGCCGCCGGGTGGCTCGACGCCTACAAGCAGCCGTCCAAGGACGAACTCGGGGTGCGCACGCGCGCGTACGAATCGACGCGGTTGAGCTACGACGAGGTGGCACGCGAAGCGGGAGAACTGGCTGCCAGCCGCCAGTCGGAGCACGTGCAGGGCCTGGTGAACACCCTCGGCACCCGCCAGCGCGCGGTCAAAGACACCATCGACGCCCATCTGCGCTTCTTCGACGAGTTCGGCCGCAACACGTTCTTCAGCCGGTCGGTCGACCGCGTCAAGGAAGACGTCGAATACGCGCTGGCCGTGTCCAAGAAGCTGGGCGGGATGCGCGGGGCAATCGAACTGCAGCAGAAGCAGCACGATATCGATCAGGAGATCCAGAAACTGAAGGAGCAGGTGGAAGAGCTGGAGAGCGAGCCTGAGCCTGCGCCTGAGCCGCCGAAGAAGTAGCGCTCACCCGGGCTACTTCATGCGGCTCTTCGCCGCCCGCGCCTCTTCCGACTGCGGGCACTGTGTCAGCAGCTTGTCCCATACCGCGGTACGGTGCTTGTCCTTGCCGAGTTTCTCGTACGCCAGACCCATCTTGTACAGCGCCGCGCACACTTTGTCGCCCTCGGGGTACGCTTTCAGGTACGCCGCAAAGGCCACCTGCGCTGAGTCGTGCTCTTTCAGTGCGTAGCGGCACTCCGCCGACCAATAGGCCGCCTGGGGCGCGAGTGTTGATGAGGGGAACCGGGCGGTGAAGTCGCGGAACCCCGCCAGGGCCAGCTCGAAGCGCCCTGAGGCGAAATCGGAGTAGGCGATCTTGAACAGGTTCTCCTCTTCGGCTCGTGCCATCGACTCCCTCACCGAGTCCGCCCGCGCCTGCGCGTCCCAGCGCTGCTGGATCTCGGCGGTCTTACGGTCGATGTTGCTCAGCCGCGCCTGGCTCTCGTCAAGGTTGCCCTCCACCGCGCTCATGCGCTGCGCCAACTCGCCGAACCGCACCTGCATGTCGGCGCGTACCACCCGCAGCAGTTCCGTCTGCTGCTTCTGCTCCTTGAGCAGTTGCTGCTGCGTGGCATTCAGCACCACTGCAAGCGTGTCCACCCGCCGCTGCACCGCCCGCAGTTCTTCCACCCGCAACAGCGTGATCTGGCTGCAGCCGGAGAACATGGCAAGCGGGAGGACGGTGGTTGCCGCAATCATGCAGATGCGTCTGGTGCGGCTGTTCATACTGTGTGACCCGCTTTCGGTTCCGACATTCGTACTTCGCCCTTCGTCGTTCGTCCGTCCGTCCTTCCTTACCTGCCCAGTACCTTGAACTCCACCCGACGGTTCTGGCCATGGCACCCCTCATCCGCGCAGTCAGTGCGCACCGGACGTTCCTTGCCGTACGACGTCGTCTCGCAGCGATAGGTGTCGATACCGTAGTTCACCAGGTACTCGCGCACCGCCTTCGCGCGGTTCTCCCCGAGTCCCATGTTGTACTCAGCCGAGCCCCGCTCGTCACAGTGCCCCTCGGCCAACACTCGCAGTTGCGGGTACTCGGTGAGGAAACTCGCCACCTGCACCAGCCGCTCGATACTCCCCTGCGACAGCTGGTAGCTGTTGAACTCGAAGTACACGGGTTTCAGGACCTCGTTGACCTTCCGCTGCAGTTCGGCTTCCAGCTCCGCTTCACGGAACACCGCGTCGTCACTCGTATCCATCGGCGCCATTTCCACGGGCACCGCGAAGGCCGTGTCGGGCGGCGGAGGGGGCGGAGCCTGCTCCAGCGTAGTCTGCTGCGTGCGGCACCCGCCGACCGCGATCGCCATGGCCGCAACCGCGGCCCACATCGTCACCCTTCGGTACCTGTTCATCCCCTGGTCCTTTCCCGGTTCACCCGCGCACTCTACAGCCGCTCCCAGTCCGGCATCGACACGTCACCCGTGTTCGTCAACCGCCGGGACTCCCCGCCCGAAGCGCGCACGACGTACAGGTCGCTGCGGCTTCCCTGGCGGCATACGTACACGATGTGCTGCCCGTCCGGCGACCAGCTCGGGTACTCGTTGCTGCCCGGGTTGCTGCTCACCTGCCGCGGCTCGCTGCCGTCCGGGGCAATCGTCCAAATGTTGAACAGCCCGTCGTGGTACGACGCGTACGCGATACGGTCGCCGCGCGGCGACCACGACGGCGAGTCCTGGTAGGTACCCTCGTATGTCAGGCGGCGCGTGTTGCTCCCGTCCGCGTCCATGACATAAATCTGCGGCTGCCCCGAGCGGTCGGAAGTGAAAGCGATCTGGTAGCCGGTGGGTGACCAGCATGGCGAGGTGTCTATCCCCCCGCGGAAGGTCAGCTGCTGCCTCCTCCCCCCGTCCGTGTCCGACACGAAGATCTCCATGTTGCCGGGCTTCGATGAGGCGTACGCCAGGCGCCCCTCAACCGGGTTGTAGCACGGCGATGTCTGCACTGCGCGGCTGTATATGATCGCCTTCGACTGGCCCGTGAGAAGCGACCCGTGGTAGATATCTGGTTTGCCGCGCTGGAACGACACCCACACCAGGCTGCCGCTGTCGGCGAACGCGGGGAACACGTTGACCGTCGTGGTACGCGTCAGCCGCCGCACGTGATGCCCGTCGTAGTCCATGACGTGGATGTCCTTGGCGGCGCCGTCACGCTTGACAAACACGATGCGACTCTCGAAGATGCCTCGTTCGCCGAGCAGTGACTCCACCAGCTGGTTGGCGAACCGGTGCGCCATGGAACGCACCTGCCGCATGTTCCCTGCGTACTTCCGACCCAGGAGCACCTCGCCCCGGGCCGCGTCCCGCACGAAGCACTCCAGCGCTATCTCCTCGCCGCTCGTCGAGTACTCGCCGTCCACGTAGATCCCTGCACCCGCCGCGAGCAGTGACGCGCTGTCGGCCTTCGGGGCGCGTACCACCCTGAACCGCGGCGAGAACGCCAGGTCATCGGCAATTACCCGCCACGGCTCGTCCGCCATCGACGCCGTCCCTCCCGTCGAGCGGAAGGTCACCACCGCAACCGGAAGCGTGTCGAACCCCGAGGCGTACGATTCGAGATCCACGCTCGCGGCCGTAGCCAGCTGCGCCGCACAGGCCAGCACGCACAGTGTCTGCCGAATCATGGGCACGCTCACTTTCTGGTGGGACGAAGCGTGTACTTGACATTGAGCGATCCGCCGGCCCAGCCCACCGGCAACTCCCCGAATGGCGCGGCGAGTTTCACCGCGCGCACCGCAAGGTTGTCGAGGGTCGCGTTCCCCGATGGCCGTTTCACTGCCGGGTCCGAGATCGCTCCATTGCGCAAAATAGTAAACGTGACCTCTACAAACGCCGCGCGGTCCTCAAACGGCGGCTTCCAGTACTGTTCCACCTTGTTCATGATTGCGTTCAGGTACCAGTTGTACTTGAAATCCGACGGCGCCGCGTACTCCACCCGCGGCGGCCCAATCGCACCCAGCAGCTCCTCCAGCTCCGACAGGTCCTCTTCCCGCGGCGTCTGCGGTCGCGGCTCCGGTTCACTCTGCCGCGGTTTCGCCGCCGGCTTCGCTTTGGGGGGCTGCGCCGGCTTCGGCGCCGGCTTCGGTTCCACCGGACGGGGTGCGGCCGGGGCCGCGACCGGCGGTGCGTATGCCGACGCCCGCGAGCGGGGCGGCGTGAACCGCACCACCTGGAACGTGCGCGGCGGCACGAACGTATGCGGCTTGACAAACCACTTCATGGCCAGCGGAAGCGCCACGAGGAACAGGCCGTGCAGGATCACCGACAGAACGACATGCGGCGCCACCCCGCCTCCCTACCCGCCGTCCCGCTCGACCGGCACGCTGAGGAACCCGAGCTTCACCACGCCCGCGTTCTGGATATCCGAGATCACCCGAAGCATCAGGCCGTACGGCACCGTCTTGTCGCCGCTCACGAACACCGGGATTTCGGTGCGGCCCTCGAATATCTCGCGGAACCTTCGTTGGAAATCGTATACCGACACCCGCTCGTGGTCGATGTAGATCTCGCTGCGCTTGTTCACACTCACCTGGATATACTCGTTGACCTCGAGGTTGTCCGACTTCGTCTGCGGCAGGTCAACCTGCACCCCCTGCGTCATCATGGGTGCGGCAATCATGAAAATGATCAGCAGCGTGAACGTCACATCCACCAGGTTCGTGATATTCAGCTCCGCCCGCACGCGGCGGTTGCGGCCACCGCGCGCCATCAGCCCTCACTCCCGCCGTAGAACTTGTTCAGCAGATCCCGCCGCACCTGCGCCAGCGCCAGTTGCCTGATTCCGCCAAGCTCCTCCTCGGTCCGGTCCACCGCATGCACGAACAAGTTGTAGAAGAACACCGCCGGAATGGCGACCGCGAGCCCGACGATGGTCGTGATGAGCGCTTCGGCGATGCCCGGCGCAACCACGGGAAGGCTCGCGGAGCCCTGGTTGCCAATCTGGAAGAACGAGTTCATCACGCCCCACACTGTCCCGAACAACCCCAGAAACGGCGACACACTGCTCGCCACCGCCAGGAGCATCAACCCACTGTCCATACGTGCCAGGCCCTGTGTGATTACGTTCGATAGACGCTGTTCGGCCATGCCGAACTGGTTGCTCAGGAAGAACGGCCAGTCCGATACCTTCGTGTGCGACACCACGTCATCGAGAATGCGCCCGTGCTCGGCCGAAGCCGCCTGGACCACCTGCCCCGCCGGCCCGGCCAGCGCCGCCTTGCCCAGCTGCCCGACATCCGTAATCCGTCCTCCGCCTTCCAGGTGACGGCGCACGACACGTCCCGAACGCCTGACAGACGAAAAGTAGAACAGACGACTGAGAATGATGCCCCACGCGACGACAGATAATACGGCAAGCAACAGCAGCACGATCCGCGCCACCCAGCCGGAGCGCATGATCATCGCAACAACAGGTATGTTCATGGGAT
>CAZJJT010000003.1:29100-37604 GCA_964546395.1 uncultured Fibrobacterota bacterium | reverse complement strand
TTGGGCAGGATGTGCCGCAACAGGATCGACGAGCTGCTCCGTCCGCATGCTCGCGCCGCGGTGACATAGTCAAGTTCTTTCAGCTTCATGGTTTCGGCACGCACCAGGCGACATGTGCCCACCCACCCCATCACTCCGAGCGCCAGTATCACTCCCGCCATGCCGCTCAGGTCCAGCGCCACAAACGTGCCCTCGAACAGCACCCGATCCTGGAATGCAAATTTCAGCGCGATCAGCAGGATGAGTCCCGGGATACTTCCGAGCGTGGTGTACAGCCACACCACCGCGTCATCTACGAACCGCCCGAAGTACCCGGCCATTGAACCCAGAAGCATCCCGAGGGGGATCGCAATCAGGTTGGCCCAGAACCCCACCAGCATCGACACGTGCGCGCCCAGAAGTGTCTTGTGGAGCACCGAGCGGCCAAGCGCATCCGTGCCCAGCAGGTACCGCAGGCACGGCGCCACATTGCGGTTCGCGTAGTCCTGGCTCGTCGCCCACTGTCCTTTCAGTGCGAACACGCTGACTACCGCAATCAGCGCGTAGACTGCTATCACGCCCAGGCAGCTCATCGCCAGCCAGTCACGACTGATTCGCCGCCAGGCGTCTGCCCAGAGCGAGCGACCGGTAAGTGCGGGAGTGCGATCAGGCACGGGGGAAGCCTTGGGGAGACAGTACACAGGACACAGGACACAGGACACAGAAGACAGGACACTGCACGGACAACGTCGACCGCTCGACGGCGGTGGAGAGGAACGCCAGAGCACTCCTGTGTCCTATGTCCTGTGTCCTGTATTCCGCTCTTCTCATGTCAACCGTATCCTCGGGTCGAACACCGCGTACAGCACATCGGTCACCAGCAGGCTCAGCACGTACAGCACCGATGTCAGGTACACCAGGCCGGTAATAATCGGCACGTCACGACTGCTGATACTCGCCAACATCAAGTCCCCCAGCCCCGGGATCCCGAAGAACCGCTCGAGCAGCAGCGAACCCATGATCAGAAACGGAATCGTGGTTACCAGGTTGGTGAGTATCGGGAGCATGCAGTTGCGCAGCACGTGTTTGAACAGGATCCCCGGCAACGGCACCCCCTTCGCCCGCGCGGTGCGCACGTAGTCGCGGTTGATCTCGTCGAGGATCACGGTCCGGTAGAACCGCACCGACCCTCCCACGCCTGCCACCACCGATATCAGTACGGGCACGTAGATGCTCACCGGGTGTGACAGACCCACCGCCATCGCCGGCGCAATGCGAAACATGATCCGCTGCCCGATCATCATGTAGGCCAGGTACGGCACGCACATCCCGAGCACGCTCAGCAGTACACCCAGGCGGTCGATCCACGTGTCGCGATAGTAGGCAACGAAGCACGCGATGATCATCGCACTCACCCACCCCAGCGCCAGCGCCGGCACTGTCAGTGCCAGGCTGAATTTCGCCCGCTCCCTGACTATCTCGAGAAGTGTCTGGTCGGTGGCGTAGCTGCGACCGCTGAACGTGACATTCTCACGGAGGTGCCAGAAGAACTGCGAGTCGAACAGCCTGGGCAGCGACCAGTGCGATACGCGCGCGACAAGTCTGCCGGCGTTGGCCGGATGGGTGCGGATCGCCTCCAGCAGCTCACCGCACGTGCCGAGATCGCCGATGGCGACAGAGAACTCGGTGGAATCGCTCAGCAGGAACCGCAACGTGGGGACAGTGGTGTCGCTCGCCTCCGCCGAGTCGAGAAGCGCTTCCTCACCGGCCATGTTCGCCAGCGGGCTCCCCGCCGACAGCGCGTACTTCCAGTCGCCCGCCATCGTCAGCCGCGCCCCCGCCCCGGTGTCCTCTGAAGTCACGAGCCGCAGTCTCAGCGCGCGTGACATGCGGGAGCCGTTCTCGTCGAACGCCCGCAGCATGGCGGGCCCCGACGTCTGGTCAACCAGCTCGATGCGCCGGTGGAAATTGAACACGCTCGGCCGGTCCAGTTTGTGCTTCTCGTAGAACGCCTGCCGCGCTTCCGCTCCCAGTTTCTGGTTGACATACGCCACCGACACGTCACCGGCAATCCGCCGGAACAGCACGAACGTGAACAGCATTACCCCAAACACGGTCAGCAGGGCCCACACCAGTCTGCGCACCACGAACCGGGTCATGTTCAGCTCCTCCCCCCGCTCGTGCGTCTCAGGTCGGTGTCGATCCGCCGGTACTTGGTGAACCCGTAGCCCACCGGGTGCGGCTTGGTGTTGCGTAGCCAGTCGTACACCAACTCGTAGCGCACCGGCTCGAGCAGGAGCAGCACCGGGCAGTCCTCGCTCAGCATCCGTATCATCCGCACGTACATGCCCGTACGCTCCGGCGTGTCGGGCATCACCCGCACCTCTTCGTACAGGCTGTCGAACACCGGGTTGACATAGTTGGAGTTGTTGGTGCCCTTGTCGATGTTGCCGGAGTAGTAGAGCTGCAGGAAGTTCTCGGCATCCGGGTAGTCCGCGTGCCAGCCCATGGTGTACATCTGGACGTTTTTGTTGTGTACCTTCCGCTGCAGCGTCGGCCAGTCGTTGAATGCGATCTTGAGCGGCACGCCGAGTTCCACGAACTGCTGCCGCATGAAATCGGCGTAGCGTGCCGCACTGGCGTCCCCCGCCCCGCCCACCATGTCAAGAGTCAGCTGCGGGATGTCCCCGTTGTCAAGCAGTCCCGCCGCGGCCAGTTCCCGCTTCGCTTCCGCCAGCTTCGCCCGCGCCGCGTCGAGGTCATAACGGTAGTACGGCCCCGGACCCGCCTCGGCATGCCCCCGGAACGAACTCGGCACCACGTTCACCGCCCGTCTGCCGCGGCCGTTGTACAGCACCTCAATCTGGCTCTCGACATCGTAGCCGAGGCAGATCGCCTGGCGCAGGGCCTTACTCGCGCCCAGCACCCGGTCTTCCACGTTGAACACGATCCAGAACACCGCGGGCTCCGAGTAGGTGCGAAGCGCGATCTGGCGGTTGCGCCATTGCTCGGTGAGCTGCTTGTCGGGTGAGATGATGTTATCGAACGTTTCGCGCGGGATCCCGCCGGCGTCGAGCTGGCGGCTCAGAAACAGCATGAAATTGGCGTAGTCCTCTTCGATGAACCTGAAGTGCACATGGTCGATGAACGGCACGGGCTTGCCGCAGTCGGCCAGCAGTCCCGCCGCGCTGTCTTCCGGCTCCCCCTCGCAGGGATAGTATTCCTGCCGGAACTCGGGGTTGCGTGTGAGAATGATCTTCCACTTGCGCTTCCACGTATCGAGCAGGTACGGCCCGGTACCCACCACCTGCTCGGGCTGCATGATTTCCGGGCTTCGCTCGTGCTCCGCAAGGGGTCGGCGCCCGCCGCGGCCGTCGCTCTCCGATGTCAACCAGTAGTCGATCACCTCGCGCGGCACCGGCGCGTATACGCTCATCGCAAGCACGTAGATCAACTGCGGGAACGGCGTGGTCAGCTTCAGCCGGAGCGTGAGCGAGTCCACCGCTTCCATACCCTCAACGGCAAGCTCGTAGCGGGAGAAATCACCCACCTTGTAGTGACGGGTGCGTTCGCGGAACGCGTCCAGGCCCACGATCCGTTCCGCAAGGAACGCCCACGCAAGACCGGTATTGATATGGTAGTCGGCGACACGCTTGCAGGCGGTGACAAAATCCTGCGCGCAAACTGTCCGCGTGTGCCACTGGTGGGCGCCCGATGGGTCCGGGCCGAAGCAGGCGTTGCGGTGGTAGCGCACGCCCGGCTTGATGCGTATCGTGTACACCAGCCCGTCGGCCGAGACCTCCGGCATCGCCGCTGCCAGCTGCGGCTCCACTTCCACCGGCCGCTTCAGATAGTGGTAGGCGTAGAGCGACTCATAGATATTGGCCTGGATCCCCGCCGAGGTCACGTCTCCCGCGGTGGCAGGGTCTATCGATTTCACCGCCGAGCCGTACGTGTTCCACGAAAGCATGCCTTCGGGATGCTGTTCGCGCAGCTCGCCCGTCAGAAACGCCATTGGCGAAAGCGCAAGCAGGGCGACTACGGCGATTGATGATATGTAGAACCAACGCATGTGAGCAGGTAAAATACTTGGGACATCATGCAGTACGACGCCGTACCGCGTCGTGACACACGTGTCCTACCCCAGTCGTCCCAGCAGCGCCGCCACCGCCTCTTCCACCCGCAGCACGCGCGGGCCGATACTCACGGCGGTGAAGCCGGCATCGACGAAGTAGCCTACCTCGTAGTCCACGAACCCGCCTTCAGGGCCCACGGCGAGTATCGACGGGCCGGCAAGGTCGCGGGGGCAGGCCTGCCTGGCCGAGGGATGAGCGATCAGTCTCGTGCGTCGCTCCGCCAGCCCCGGCAGTTCGTCTTCCACGAACCACCGGATGCGCCGGTGCAAACTCACTTCGGGCAGCACCGTGTCCACGCTCTGCTCCAGTCCCAGCAGCAGCACTTCGCGGATCGCGTCCGGCTTCATGCGCGGGCTCTTCCAGTAGCTCTTGTCAACACGGTGTGCGTTGACAAAGCAGATTTTCTTCACACCCATTGTTGTCGCCGCGTGAAGCACCTTGCGCATGCTCTTGGGCCGGGGAAGTGCCACCACGAGCGCACAGGGAAGAGGCGGGGGCGGGGCGGTGTCGAGGACCACGCTCATCTCGAGCCGCTCGCTGTCAAGGCGCGTGACAGCACCGCTGCCGAGTTTCCCGTTCAGCGCACCCACGCGGAGGGTGTCACCCACGGCGGCGCGGTGGACAGCGGTGACATGCACCAGCCGTCGGCCGCCCAGCAGTACGCGGTCGGGCGCCACGAAGTCGTCTGGGAGCAGGATGATGCAGTTCATGTCCCGGCGAAAATAGCACGCTGCGAGGCCGCTGCCGAGGAGGGCGGGCCGGCACTGCGCAGGGAGCTCCCGGCTATACTGGCGACTGGACCACACGGTCCGGCCAGTTGAGAAGGACCCCGTCGCAGCCGGTGTCCACGGCACGCCGGATCTGCTCGTGCACCTCCGAGGGTGTCCCTTCGATATCCCACACGAGTATCTCTTCGGCGCACCCGTGCGCGGCTTCGACCGCCTCGGCCGAGATCGCGCCCATCGGCGGATAGAGCGACCACACGTCCAACTCACGCGCAATCCCGATCGTCCGCTCGTCCAGCATCTCGACATCCCACCCCAACCGCACCGCTTCGCTCAGGTCGCGCGTGCGTGCCAGCAGCTCCTGCCGGAACGATATCACCACACAGTTGTCCTCCAGGCCGAACTCCCGAATCGTCCCGAATACCGTGTCCGCCAGTTCCTGCTCCCCGCTCTTCAGCTCAACGTGGTAGGTGATCTCGCCCCCAAACGCACCGAACACCTCTTCAAGCAGCGGCATGCGGGCGCTGCTGTGGAGATACGGCGAAAGCCACGAGCCCATGTCGAGACGGCGGAGCATACCTGAGGGTGTGGCGGCCACCGTGACATCGGGATAGCCGAACCGGCCAAGTGATGGGTCGTGGCATATCACCACCGCCCCGTCGTGTGCCAGTTGACAGTCGAATTCCATCTCGCGTGCGCCCATCTGCCGCGCCAGCTCGAACGCCGCCATCGTGTTCTCCGGCGCGTACCCCGATGCGCCCCGGTGGGCAATGACGCTGAACGTGGGGGGAACGCTCAGGGGAAACATGCAGGCGCCCGTGCGGCAGACAGTGAGACAGGAGCGTGCGTATGACCGACAGCCATCAACCCGCATTCCCCGGGGCTAGTACTCGACACCCCATGTCTCCAGGTATTTGCCTGCCGCGGTAAGGATGATATCGAACTCATAGGCATATGTGTTGAGGAGCGATTTCATGTCCGGGTGAAGGTTGTAGAAGATCTGGCGGTAGTTGCGCTTGTTGAGCACCTCCTGGGGCATCGGCTCCCCGGGGGTGAAGCGCTGCCGCCCCTTCTCTTCGTACGGATCAACCGGACCGTACACCCGGTTCGTCAGGAATCCCCAAGTGATATCGTTCAGCAGCTGCCTCCGGACCGAGTCGGACTGGGCGCGGATGAACCGCAGCATCGGCTCCGGCTTGCTGACAAACACCCGCTCCATCGACAGTGAGAACTCCTCGTCCGCCGAATGCCAATTCTGTACGCGGAACTGCGCGAATGCGACCGCCGCTGCCGGAGACGTGCTCTTCTGGCAGATGCGGCTGTACAGCCGCGTCACACTGCCCACCGAGAAGCGCTTGTGTTCGCTGTCGATGAAGACCTCGTCCTTGAGACACTTCTCAGGCAGACCAAGCGCGATCTTCGTCGCTGCCTTGAGAACACTCTCGGTGACAACCGGGCAGATGGAATAGCGGTAGAGCTGGTCAGCAGGCCGCTGACACTTCCGCGGCATCGAGGAAGAAGCCACACACAGGGCAAGAGCGACCGAGAGGGTCTGTTGCATAGTCAATAGTATAGGGCAATGATGGATACCCGCGTGCGGTACGCCCCCAAGGGAAGTATATACTACCATGGGGTCAGCAGGGACAAGGAGCCTGCACCACGACGGTTGGGGCTGAAGCAGGCAGGATCGGGGTGCAGGAGGAGTCGCTTACGCGCGCACTTCCCTAACCTGCTCCCCCCATCCCACGGTATTCGCGCGGAGACATGTGACGCTCACGGCGAAACGCCGCACAGAAATGCTGCGGTGAGCTGTAGCCGAGCGACAGTGCGATGCGCGCGATCGGCTGGCCATGATCGCGCAGCAGTTCGCACGCACGGGCGATGCGCAGTGAGGAGTGGTAGCGGGTAAGCGTCATGCCGCTCCGCGCATGGAACAACTCCGACAGATACGCGGGCGAGCGCTGCACCCGACGGGCCAGAGCACGCAGGTCAAGTTTGTGCTCGAGTTGCTCCCGCACAGCCCGGTCGGTCTCGCGCAGGACCCGCTCACCGCCGAGCGCCGCCGCCGGACTCGGCCACTCGGGCCGCGACAGTACACACACCGCGCTCTGCAGGAACCCCGCGCACCGGTCACGATACCAGCGGGCGAGGTGCCCTGGTCTCTGCGGTCCCGGGTAATCGGTGTATGCACGGATATCCTCCCTGAACCGTCGCACCTCCTCCACCAGCCTTCCCCATCGCTCGAGACCGGGATCCATGCTCACCGAAGAACGTGTCCAGTGAACACTACCGGCAAGCTCCGAGAACGGTACGCGCAGGGCGGCACGCTCAAGAGCGGCGGCCCCAGGGGCATATCCTGTTTCAGTGCTCACCCCGGATGGGATAAGATAGAAATTGAACGCAAATATGTGCAGCGGAACGGCATCTGTCAGAAAAATGTGCTTGTCACCGGGATCGATCACCGCAACCACACCGGGTGCCAGCCGTAGCCGATCCTGCTCTCGCTCCAGCCACCCCTCGCCCGCCAGGACCGGCACAACGTGGTAGACATTGTGGAAGTGGCTTTCCGATACCCGGTGCGCAGGGTAGCCGGAGTAGTCGGTCAGAACCGGCACTACCTGGTAGGGTGTACCCCGGTGACAGAATGTGCTTTCCATACAAGAAATAAGTCGGTTGCCTTACAGATACAACAATAGTCAGTATAGCCGAATACAATATAATTTTCAGGAACGGCTTGTCACTCTCCCAGGTACAGGACTGTTACATTGATGCGTGCCGAACTGTACCCCGGGGGAATACATGCCAGTTGCGACCATGCCCGCTCAAGTCGAATGCACACTCGCCGCACACCTTCGCACCCGGGCCTCGAACCTGGTTGCCGAGACCCGAGCCGCCGGGGGGCTCGCTCCCGTGGACCTCGACCAATTCTGGGCTGATCAGGAGCGTGCAGCGCACGACCCATTTGCCGCAGATATCCCCCAGGTGCCGTTGGGAGTGCTGATGAGCTGGGAGTGCGTGTTCGACGAACTGGGCGTTGCAGAGGATCCCTGGCGCTTTCTCAGCGACCACACCTGGGCCTGTGCGCTGGTCGACTCATACAACGACCGCGCTGAGCGTATCGTCGGCCGGCGTCTGCTGCACCGGCCGCACCGGGCGGCCGAATCGGACCGGTACCCGCCGGTGAAGATGCTGCACGATTTGTTCGAGGCGCGTAACGAGTGGCGCGGCAATTCCTGGTGGCTTCAGCAATCGGCTTTCTGCGAGGACGAGTTGTCGGCACTGCTTGACAGAGTAGATGCACGTCTCGACAACCTGCGCGCCTTCGTGCTGCCGCCGGACTGGGATGAGCGCAAGGCCGGTCTCCTGTCCCGCGGCGTCGCCCCCCCGCTCTACCGCCACCAGCGGGGTCCGGTCACATTCGCCACGTCTGTCTATGGCGCCGAGGACCTCTTGTACCTCATCATGCTCAACCCGGAGCTGGCCGCTCGGTTCCGCGACACAATCCTGCGGGCCATGCTCGGTCTGGCCGAACTCCTCGACACTGAAGCGGGGTACACGCGGGAGACATTCCCGCACGGGTTTTCGTTTGCCGACGACAACTGTGCGCTGCTCAACCCCGACATGTACGAGTTCTTTGGCTACCCCATCCTCAAGGGCGTGTTTG
>CAZJJT010000003.1:0-29090 GCA_964546395.1 uncultured Fibrobacterota bacterium | reverse complement strand
TGAGAACCGCTCACCGGATCCCGGCGACTGGCGCTACCAGCATTCCGACTCGGCCATGGGTCACCTGCTGCCGATCCTGTCCCGTTTCGACCTCTCACAAGTGAACTTCGGGCCGACGGTGACCGTCCAGGAGATCCGTGCGCACATGCCGTGCACCATCGTCCAGGGACAGCTCGCGCCGTTCACGTTCTGCCGCAATCAGGAAGAAGCGATCGTCGCCGAGTTCCTCCGCGACTTCGACATGTCCCGTGAGCACCGCGGATTGCTCTTCGCCACCGCCGGCTCCATCAACAACGGCTCCCGCCTCACCGGCATGCGCCTTATCATGTCGGCCATACAGCGGTTCGGGAGATACTCCTGAGCGGTCCACGCTCGCCTGAGCGGCATTTTCCAGTTCACATAACCCGTTCATACATGGTACACTTGCGAATGGGCAGGAGGCGTGCGCGGCACGCCGGACCCGGAGCACGTGCATGCCTCAGGAAGACACGCCGCAGGACGGCCGGTACGAACGAGCGCTCGAGCAGACCGCATCGGGCGATGCGCTCTCGGCCGAGAGCTTGAGGAAGCGGCTCGAGAACACCGCAACAGACAACACCCCGTTCGGCACAGTCGGCCAGTTTCTCGACAAGACCCGCACCGACGCCACAGAGTTCCGCACCCGCACCTCCACCGACATCACCGACTTCGCCGAGGTCGACTACGCGCCGTCCGAGTTGCTCGAGGACGAGCAGGCCCCGGAGAAGCGCTTCGAGCTGCTCGAGCAGGTGGGCAAGGGGGGCGCGGGGCGGATCTACGCGATGAAGGACAACAGCCTCAAGCGTGTGATTGCCGTGAAGTTCCTCCAGAAGCAGAACAAGAAGGAAGTCCGCGATCACTTCGTGCATGAAGCGCAGGTGACCGCGCTTCTCGAGCACCCCAACATCATGCCCGTGTACGACATTGGCATGACCGAGCGCCGACAGGTGTACTTCACCATGAAGAAGGTGGAGGGGGTTTCGCTCGGTGACGCGATACGCAGGAAACGCAGAGGTGAAGCGACTCCGACCGAGTTTGAGTCGATCGACGGCAGGGTGCGGATTCTGCTGAAGGTGTGTGACGCACTTGCGTTCGCGCACCACCGCGGCTTGATCCACCAGGACATCAAACCCGACAACATCATGCTGGGCGAGTACGGTGAAGTCCTCGTGCTCGACTGGGGCAGCGCGGTGGAGAAACGCGCGGACGGAGACGTGGAAGTACGCCGGGTGTACGGGACCCCTGCATTCATGAGTCCGGAGCAGGCGCGACGGGAGCCTTCGGACGAGCGGAGTGATGTCTACTGCTTGGGCGCCACGATGTTTCATGCCCTCACGTTGCGCCATCCCACGTGGGATGACGATGCTGAGCGGTTCTGGGAGAAGAAGCGTGAGGGGTATGTCGACCCGGTGACGTCCGAGGAACGCGGGCGGATACCCGTGCGCCTGCTCAATATCGCACTGAAAGCCATGGCCCCGCGGCGAGAGGAACGGTATCAGTCGGTCGGCGAACTCGCCGATGATCTCAAGCGCTACCAGGCTGGCCTCGCAGTCAGCGCCTACCGCGAAAGTGTCTTCGAGGCGTTCCACCGCTGGTACCGCCGCAACAAGCGGGTATTCTGGCTTGCTACCGCATTCGTGGTCGGTGTCGGCACTGTCGGGACACTCCTGCTGCGCGAGAAGATCAAGGAGCTGATTACCTGGACCCCGTTTGCCGAGGAGCAGTTTGCGTACGGCGCCACCGAGGATCTGAACACGTCCTGGCAGGCAGTCTACTCGTACAATTTCGCCACGATGTCCGACGAGCCGTTCTCTGACAGCGGCGGCTGGCGGGTAGTCGATGGCGCTCTGCACGGGAAGAATCTCGGGGGCATGCACAACATCACGTTCCGCAACCCGGTCCCTGGTGATATTCGCGTGGAGTGGACGGTGACCGCGATCAGCCAGAACCGTGATCTCAACTGCTTCATCGCCGGTACCAACCGCGCCAACGGCTACGCGTTCCACGTGGGCGGTTTCGGCGACCCCGGGAGTGTCACGCTCACGAAGGCGAACACGCCGGGCCACCTTGTTCGCGTGTCTCTCTCGAGACCTGTCGAGCGTGACCGCCCGTATCGGCTGCGCATGGAACGTGAAGGCAACCGGGTGCGGTTGTTTGTTGACGGCCGCAAGGTGGTCGACTACTACGATCTCGATGTACTCTCGGGAACGGGGCATCAGACGTTCGGCTTCGAGAACAACCAGGGCAACCACATCAGTATTGATGATGTGCGGGTATACTACCACCCCCTCCCGCTCAAAGTCTCGCCGGTGCTGGCAGCTGACCGGTTCGTGGAGTATGGTCACTACAACGAAGGGTTGCTGCAGTACCGTGAGATAGCGTCGCAGTACCCTGACAACGACATCGCGCGCGTGGCGATGTACAAGTCCGCCGTGTGTCTTGCCCACATGGACAGTGTCGACCGGGCCCTCGAAGTATTCGAAGCCTTCGAGCGCGCCTACCCCGGCCACAGTCTGGCCCCGTCGGCGGGTATGGAACGGGTGAAGATCTACTATGCTCGTGGCGACACGGTGTTGGCCGAGCAGGCGATGCGGGATTTGGGCAGGAAATTCCCGGGCCACCAGGTGCTCCAGGTGGCACTCGACAACATGGCTGCCCGCGCCGAGCGCCGTCTGCGCCGCCGGGAAGAACGCTGGGTGGTGCACCGGGACGCGGCCCGGGAATATGGTGACGATATCCTTGCCGATGCGCGGGAGATCCAGGGGTGGGCGAGGGCCTTCGGGATTGATCCGGGCAGGGTGGAGTATATCAACCGTGCGGTCGAAGCGCTCTACAACAGGTACATCATCCAGCTCGACGACATCGCCAGCGAATTCCCCGAGCAGCGGTTGCGCCTGGCCATCGCACTCACATCACTCGGCAGGTACGAGCAGGTGTTGGAGGAGTACCGTGACCAGAACGACCCGTGCGCGCAGTCGCTCTACTACATGGGAGACTACCGCCGCATGCTCCGCCGCTATCCCGACAGTCGACGATGGGCGAGCGCGGCCCTGCTGCGCCTGGGACGGCTCAACGCTGTCCTGGAGCGGTATCCCGACCGGGGCAGTGAGTGTGCCGCGGCGCTCTGGGGTCTGGGGCGGTATGAGGACGCGTGGGAGCGATACCTGCCCTACCTCGGTCCGCAAGCGGACAGGTCCGGCCGATACGATGAGTATCTGCGCTCACAGCACACCGACCCCATTCTGTACGCATCAGCGCTTACTGGCGGGGGGATGCCTGACAGCGCACTGGCGGTGCTCGATCGCGTTGACCCGCTGGGCAACTTCCGGTACTACCTTGCATACTCGCAGGCCCTGATGGCATCGGGCCGGGCCCGAGACGTAGTCGATCGGTTCACCATGCAGCCGCAGATGGAAGCGATAATCGGAGATGCGCAGGCAGCACTGGGCCAGCCGGAGAGTACGCTTGCCTGGTACCCGCAGCAGGACGTGCGTGCGTGGGCCCACATGCAGCTTGGGCAGTACGACTCTGTGCTGCAGAGCTGCCCGCGTGACGAGGTCCGCGTGCTCGAACTCCAGTGGATAACCGGCCAGGAACAGCAGTTCGCCCGCCGGCACCCGCAGCGCCCGCTGACAGGTGCAGCCGCATTGCTCATGCGCAACCGCTACCTTGAGATACTCGACAAGTATCCGGACCAGCACGAAGCCTGCGCGAACGCGCTGTATGGTTTGCGCCGCTACCCTGACATCCTGAAGAAGTACCCCGAACTGCGCACACACGGGATCAGGGCCATGGCGGCGATGGACAGCTTCGAGGTGCTCCTCGAGCGGTTCCCGGAGGGGCGAGACGAGTATGCCTGGCATCTGCTGAAGCGCGGGCGTCCACAGACAGTGGTTGACAGTTTCGCCGATGTGCACTCGGCGTTCGCGCAAGCCCTGGTCATGCTCGGCCGCGAACGTGAACTGGCTGACCAACCCTGGCGCCTGAGCGACGAAACGCACGAGAATTACACTGGTCTCCGCGCCCTTCACTACGCCGCAACCGGCCGTCTCGCCGCCGCCACCGCAGTTCTCGACTCGGCACGTACGTTCTACTACAAGCACGAGTACCAACGCTTCTCGCACTTCCTCCTTGCCCCGATACTCCGGGCCCTTGCCGGTGACCCGGAGGCGTTGAACCGTACGTGTCGCTCGCTGATGCAGGGCAAAGAGGGGCGTCTCTTCGCGCGCAGGTTGTGGTACGAAGCAGCTCTACTGGCGGGCGAGATCCGTGATGAGCAGTTCTGCGACCAGCCGTACAAGTACTACTGCCGCGAGCGGATGGTGCTGCTCAAGGCGATCCGCGACGACATTGCGGGGAACCGTGCAGATGCCCTGCGGCAGTACCGCGCGGTCTATGAAGCCCCTCACTGCCGTCACCCGTGGATTCGCATGGTGACCGATGTCAACGCGAGTGTCCATACGTTGTTCCACAGTGGTGTGGTGCAGGAGTTTGTCAGGTGGCGGGTGGAAGTGCTGGGTGGTCAGTAGAAAGGAGGATGGGGGTGGCGTAGTGCAGTGATGGAGCGGTCGGTGCAGCCGTCTGCGGTGTACCGTGGTCCGTCGTTGCGCTGTCCCCCAGGGATATGTCCTCCTCCCCCACTCTCCCCGACCCCTCTTCCTACGAGTCCGCGCTGGAACGCACGGCACCCGCCGAAGAGTTCACCTCCGAGGCCATCCGTAAGCAGCTCGAGCGGACAGCCTCCGATCGGCAGCTTGACGCCACACCGCAGCAGTACCTGAGCAGGACCTCGACCGACACGACCCCGTCGCTGTCACTCGAGCAGACTGCCGACATCACCCGTTTTGGCGACACGCAGGAGCTGCCCGCCGACCTGCTGGTGGAACCGCAACACCCCGGACCGCGCTACGAGGTCACCGGGGTGGCCGGTGCCGGCGGAACGGCGAAGGTCTACGCGGTTCGCGACCGCAGTCTCAACCGCACTATCGCGGTGAAGTTCCTGCGCCGGAGTAGTTCGCAGAAAGGCCCGGTGCGACAGCGGTTCATCGGCGAAGCACGTACCACGGCCATGCTCGAGCACCCCAACATCATGCCCGTGCACGACATCGGTGCGAACCGTGACGGTGAAGTCTATTTCACAATGAAGAATATCGTGGGCGGGACGGTGGGAGATGCAATCCGCACGGCACGCAGGGGCGAACCGGTGACTCCGGAGTTCCGCACGCTGGACGGCAGAATCCGCCTGTTCCTGAAAGTGTGCGACGGCCTGTCGTTCGCACACGCCCACGGCTTCGTCCACCAGGACATCAAGCCCGACAACATCATGCTGGGTGAATACGGTGAAGTGCTCCTGCTCGACTGGGGAAGCGCGCTTGCGAACGACGAGCGTGTGCGGCCTGGCCGCCAGGGCATGTACGGCACGCCTGCGTACATGAGCCCGGAGCAGGCACGACGAGAGCGGGCCGACGAGCGCAGCGACATCTACTGCCTTGGCGCCACCATGTTCCACGCGCTCCTTCTCCGCCACCCTGCCTGGGCCGAGGACCCCGACGCGTTCTGGGAGAAGAAGCGCCAGGGGGTGCTTGATCCGCTCACCGATGAAGAGCGCAGGCGGGTCCCGCGCCCGCTTCTTGCGATCGTGCTGAAGGCGTTGGCGGCAGACCCCGCCGGGCGCTACCCCGACGTGAACGCGCTGGCAGATGATCTCAAGCGGTACCAGGCGGGCCTCGCGGTTGCCGCATACCGCGAGTCCGTGGTGGAGAAATTCATCCGGTGGTACCGCCGTAACTGCAGGGTGTTCTGGATCTCCGCGGCCTCGACCACGCTGGTTCTCGGCGCAGGCGGGTTGCTGTTCCGCGAGAAACTTAAAGAACTGGTTACGTGGCGTTTCTTCGCCCGCGACACGTTCGACACGTACCAGGCAGCTGGCGATCTCGCATCCCGGTGGATCTCCTACCGCTCGCCCGAGTGGGACCTCTGTCTTCCCGACTCATTCTCCTCCGGAGGCACCTGGACGGTCGATAGTGGAAGGCTGGTGGGGAATGTGGGCGGCGGCTTCGCCAATCTCACGTTCCGCCGCGGCATTCCCGGTGACATGCGTGTCGAGTGGAATGTCACGCCGGTGGGCAAGCCTAATAACCTCAACTGCTACATCGCGGGTGAAACGCGACACCAGGGCTACACGTTCCATGTCGGCGGCTTCGGCCACGACAGCCGGATCGCCCTGACCAAGGGCCGTCGCGACCTTCGGCTTGCCGAGGCGGAGTTGCCCTCGCCTCTGGCGCTCGGCACCACGTACCGGTTCCGCATGGAGAAGGAAGGACGTCATGTACGGCTGTTCGTGGACGGTCGAAGGGTGATTGACTACCGCGACGATTTTGAGCTTTCGGGTGCGGCTCACCAGACATTCGGGTTCGAGGTGAACAACGGCAATACGCTCCACATCGACAACGTGGAAGTCGCGTACCATCCGCTGCCCATGAAAGTCTCGCCGCTCGCGGCCGCCGACAGGTTCCTCGAGCACGGCCTCTACACGCAGGCACTCGAGCAGTACCGCGAGATCGTGCGTATCTACCCTACGAGCGATATCGCAATCACCGCCCGCTATCGCATGGGGGAGTGCCTTGCACACCTCGACAGCACCACACAGGCGCTCGCTGTCTACGAGTCGCTCTCCCAGGACTATCCCAGACACGAACTTGCCGCTCTGGCGCTGTATGAGACCTCACAGCTCCACCGCCGCCAGGGCGACACTGCCGTGGCCTACGAACGGCTCGAGCTGATCGGCAGCCGGTTTGCGGGACACCCAGTGCTTCGCAAGGCGTTCGGCGAGATCTCCTCCGAACGTATGCGGTGGTTCATCGGCTACGTTGAGGACTGGATCGAAGACACGTCCACCGACACCGCCGTGGTTATCGAGCGGATCATGTCGGAAGCGCGACGGGTGCAGCGGTGGGGAACACGGTTTGGAGCACCGCTTGCAGACAACCTGTTCCTCACGGAAGCCGCCACAGAACTGAACAGCAAGTATGTGCTGAGCGCAGAGCAGCTTATCAAGGAGTTCCCCCACCAGCGTATCGCCCACGTCGCCGCTCTGCTGCGGGAAGGCGCAGCGGGCCGCGTCCTCGAGGAGTATCGTGACGTGCCGCTGGCGTATGCCGAGGCGCTCTTGAGCATTGGGGAATACGAGCGGGTTCTGGTCGAGGTGCCCTCTGAGCCGCGGGTAGCAGTCAAAGCCCTGCTGAAGCTTGGCCGCTACGAGGAGTTACTGCGCGACTACGCTGGTGAGCACGGCGAGTGTGCCGATGCGCTGTACCGGCTGGGACGGCTCGACGAGATGACGCGACGGTTCCCGGGCCAGATGCAGGACATACGGGTCGGCCTCGGGCATGCTGCCGACGTGCTCGAGGCGCTCGAGCGCGATCCGGTTGAGCGCGCGCGCGGTCTCGTGGGTCTTCTGGGCCGACCCGAGGAGGCTCTCTCGCTCCTGCGTCCTCTTGGCCCTCCGTACGATTTGAGCGTGCGTGTCGTGCAGGCCCAGGCACTGTGCCAACAGGGGCGGTTTGCCGAGGTCATCCGCCGATTCGGGCGCTCAGAATCGATGGAGAGCGTGGTGGCCGACTCCTACCATGCCTTGGGCAGGACGCGTGACATCTGCACCATCCGTCCGACCCATGCCGACGATCGGTGCAAAGCCTACCTGATCCGCGGCATGCTCGACTCCGCTGCGAACCAGCCGATGGCTTCGGCCATCGATGTGATCTGTGTGCTCTGGCTCGCCGGCAGAACCGATGTGTTGCTGGCGCGATTTGGTGAGCGCAAGCCGCTCCGTGCCTCGCTGCTGCTTGCCGAGCGCAGGGTCGACAGCCTGACAGCCTCGTACCCCGGCGAACGTGCTCTCTGTGCCCGCGGCCTGGCATCTGTCGGCCGGGTGGACGCGTTGCTGAAGGATTATTCCGATCAGCGCGAGGTCTGCATCGACGCGCTCTTCGCGGCGGGACGAGCTGAAGAGGCCATCGCCCGCTTCCCCGAGTCGGCACCACGCTACGGAGCATGGCTTGCCGAGAACGGCAGTGCGGCCGAAGCGCTCAGCAGGTACGGAATCCACGCCTGGGCACGGGCTGTGGCTCTCACGCACCTCGGACAATACCGCGAAGCGCTCCGCCGCGGCCATGTAGAGGACCTTACCGCAACCGAGGAGATCGAAATCGCGGCGATTCAGGCAGTGCATGCGGCAGCGAAGGGTGACTATCGTACAGCGGACAGCATCGCACACGTCCCTCGTACGTTCGGACTTCACTGGAGCCAGCAGCGCTTCTCCCGCCAGCTTCTCGGTCCCGTGCTTGCGGGCTTCTCCGGGCACACGGGGACGATGAAGCGGGAACTCCGCGTATGTGCAGCACACGTCTCGGAGACATGCTCGAAGATGCTGTGGCACGAGGCGCTGTACCTTGCGGGCGATATCTCTGACGAGCAGTTCCTTGCCCAGCCAGTGCAGTACCTGGTGGCTGAACGGCTTCGGTTTCTCGACGCGATCCTGGCGGACATCCGCGGCAGCAGTGATACCGCGGTCGCCGCATATCGATCGCTGGCGAATGCGCCGATCGGCCCGGAAACAGCAATGGCCCTCGCGAACGGCACTGCCGGCATTCTGGATGACTCAGTGCTGCGCTCGCCTGCCCTGCAGTACTTTGTGCGATGGCGGCTGTTGGCCAACGATGTCTCTCGTCCACGCGGGACACACACTCTGTGAACCGGAACAGCGCAGACAGTCACGATCCCCACGAGGACGGTAACGCGTTCGACCGCACCCCGCTCGAAGAAACACCGATCCTGCTCGAGCAGACCCGCGACGACCTGCATGAGACGCCCTCTGCCACGAACTTCCTCGAGAAGACGCAGGGCGGGCCGAGCGAGCAACTCGAGCTCACCAGCACGTCCGATGCCTCCTCGTCAATCACGTCGTTTGCCGACTCTGAGGAAGTGCCCGAGGTGCTGCTGCAGCAACCCGGCGCCACCTCACAGCGGTTTGAGCTGCGCACACAGGTGGGCCACGGCGCTACAAGCCGCGTCTACGCCATGCACGACAACAGCCTCGACCGCGATGTCGCCGTCAAGTTCCTGCGCCGCAGGCGGGGCACCGCCGAGGCAGTGCGCAACCGGTTTCTGCATGAAGCGCGCGTGACCGCGGCACTGCAGCACCCCAATATCATGCCGATCTACGACATCGGGGTCAACAACAGGGGTGAGCTGTACTTCGCGATGAAAAAGATAGAGGGGTGCTCGCTCGGGGAAGCAATCAAGCGGGCACAACAGGGCAAACTGGTGTCTCCAGAATTCGCGACGGTCGACGGCAAGGTACGCATCTTTCTCAAGATCTCTGATGCGCTCGCGTTTGCCCACTCACGCGGGTTCGTACACCAGGATATCAAACCCGACAACATCATGCTCGGCGAATACGGCGAGGTGCTGCTGGTGGACTGGGGTAGTTCTCGACGCGCATGCGACATTCCCACACGAAAGCAGTTGTTTGGCACGCCCGCGTACATGAGCCCGGAACAGGCAGAGCGTCGCACGGCCGATTTCCGCAGTGATGTCTACTGCCTCGGCGCCACCTTCTTCCACGCCCTGCTCCTGCGCCATCCCGTGTGGGACACCGACCCGGCCAGATTCTGGGAGAAGAAACGCCGCGGGTTCATCGATACACCTGCCGGACACGAGCGGCGGAGTGTCCCGACGGCCCTGCTCGCAGTTGCGCTCAAGGCGATGGCCGTGGAACCTGAGAGACGCTACCAGAGCGCCGAGGCGTTCGCCGATGACCTGAAGCACTGGCAGGCGGGTGAGCCCGTTTCCGCATACCGGGAGAGCATACCCCAACGGTTTCGTCGATGGTACCGCCACAACCGCCGCATCTTCTGGACGGCGTCGCTCCTCTCGCTGGCGGTGCTGTCGGTGGCGGGACTGTTTCTCCGAGAGAAGATCAAGGAGATGGTCACCTGGCGTCCGTTCTTTGAGGAGATGTTCACCTACACACAGTCCTCGGAACTCTCGCAGCACTGGATAGCATTGTCTTCGCGAAACTGGATGGATGTCGTGCCGGCACCGTTCGTGCAGACCAACGTGTGGCGTGTCGACAGCGGCGCGCTCTACGGGCACAGCGTGGAGGGCCTCGATAACATCGTGCTGCGTCAGCCGATACCGGGCGATATCCGCGTCGAATGGGAAGTCACTGCACTGCGGCAGAACCTGAACCTCAACTGCTTCATCGCAGGTGCTGACCGGGAGAGCGGCTACACGTTCCATGTCGGCGGCTGGGGAGACCCCGGCAGGTGCGCAATCACGCGCCTTTTGGGCGGCATGGTCGACGAGGCCTTACTCGACGAGCCGCTGAGGGTGAACGTGCCGTACGCGATGCGCATGGAGAAGGAGGGCAGGCAGGTACGGCTGTACGTTGACAACCGCAAGGTACTGGACTACCACGACGCCGAAGACCTGCACGGTCCAGGACACCAGAGCTTCGGCTTCGAGGTCAACAACGGCAACCTGATCCGCATCCGCAACGTACGCGTGTACCATCATCCCCTGCCACTCAAGGTCAGCCCAATTGTCACCGCCGACCGGTTCTACGAAAACGGGCTGTTCGAGCAGGCGCACACCCAGTACGCTGAGCTGGTCGAAACGTATCCCGGTCATGACATCGCTGTCGAGGCGGAATTCAAAGCCGCCCGCTGCCTCGCCCGGCTCGGAAGCCTCGAGCACGCCGAGCAGGCGTTCGTCCTGTTCAACCGCCACCACCCTGCAAGCGACCTTGCGCCCCTTGCACTGCATGAGCTGGCCCGTATGGCGGAAGCCCGGCAGGACACGGCGCGCGCCGAGGAGCTGTACCGTGATATGGGACGCAGGTTCCCTAACCACAGTGTTCTCCGATCAGTCTTCTTCGCCATGACCAGCGAACGTTACACACACATGAACCGCGAGCGGTGGCTGGTGTTTCGCGACTCATCCTACGATGGGCACGTCGATGCGTGGACCTGGAGAGAAGCCAGGCGGATGCGTGAATTGGGCCAGGCATTCGGCCTGGACATTTCTCACAACGATTTTCTCAACCTTGCTGTCGAACGCCTCTGTGGCCAGGATGGTGTACCGTTTGACGAACTTGAGACTGCATTTCCCGAGATGCGCCAGGGACTGGCCCAGACACTCCTGAACCAGAATGCGTGTGAAGTGCTCCTTGACAACTACGCTGACGTCGAAGGCGCGGTTGCGAAAGCCCTGCTTGACATGGGTCGCTACGAGGAACTCCTTGCACGGTGCCCCGGGGCACGGGCAACCAGAGGGCTTGCACTGCTTCGCCTGGGGCGCGCCGAGGAGGCGCTTGCGCTGTATGGCGATGACCGCGATGTGCACGCGAGAGCGCTGGAGCATCTCGGGCGGATCGACGAACTCATCCGGACCGATTGCAACCACGACTCGCTCCCCCGGCGCATGGCCCTTGGCACGGGCACGCTGGCCGAATATCTGTCGCTTCCTGAACTCGACCCTATGATGCGTTCCACGACCTGGGCAGAGCAGGGCGGCAGGCCCGATTCCGCCCTCGCAATCATCGAGAGCCTGCCCGGTGCGCACACGTTTCATGTGAATCTCCGCCACACCTCTACACTCTGGCAACTGGGCAGGATTGAGGAGGCGCGCCGTTTCTGCTTCGGAAGATCCAATCACGAAGAGCAATACGCGGACATTCTGCGGCGGCTCGGCAGGTCTGAGGAGGCGATGGCGCTGTTCCCGGGAAACGAGACTGTCCACTTCGTGGCCCTCCTCCAACGAGCAGATTTCTCGGGCTACCTCAGCCGTTTCCCGCATCAGGTCAACCACGGGATCCTGGTGAAATGGCTTGCGGGGAGATACGACGAGTTGCTCCACGAGTACCCCCGTCGGCCACGGCTCAGGGCAGAGATCCTGCTCGCACAGGAGCGGTTTGAGGAAGTGCTGTCGGAGTGTCCGGATGAGCGGAACGCGTGTGCCAGGGCCCTGGTGTCTCTTGGCCGGCACGCCGAGGCCCTCGACCGTTACCCCGAACGGCGTGCGGTTGCGGCTGATGCGCTCATTGCGCAGGGAAGACTCGAGCAGGCCCTCCAGCTGTACCCGGAGCAGCGGGCGCGGGTTGCCCGCCACCTCCTCGACGCGGGGAGTTTCACGCGCGTCGTGGCCGAGTTCCCCGATCAGACGAAGGAATACGCTGAAGCGCTGGTGCTCCTTGGGCGCTTCGAGGATGCTCCTGTTGACAGCGGGATGTTCCGGGTGGGACTCGTGGAGAAGTGTGACCTGACTCATCTTGCCGCACTCGAGGCGTTCGCGACCGGGCAGCACCGTGGTGCTCACCGGATCGCGGCGAGGCAGCACACATATTACTACTCAGCTGATTTCCACGCCCTGCGATTCGCCCATTTCCTGCTCGAACCTGTGCTGCTCGCCCTCGAGGGCGACACTGCGGCCCTGTACCGCGCCTGTCGCGCACACATGAACACGTACCAGTATGTCATGCAGCAGCAGCTCTGGTTCGAATCCGCCTTCCTGCTGGGATTGGTGAGCCACGAGCAATTCCTGTCACAACCTCTTGCGTTCGGTGTGGAGGACCGGTTCGCCTTCATGAACGCACTGCGAAGTGACCTCGCGGGGGACACCGCGACAGCTGCCCGGGAATACCGCCACGCACTCGAGTTGTGGAAGCGTCACCGCGATCTGCCGACACCGGCAGAGTACGAACACCTGCTCAGCAGTGCCACCGCCCGTCGGTTTGCGCAGTGGCGGGCAGAAGTGTATACTGCACCGTGACAGCGCCCATTCCGCATACCCGCTTCTGGCAGTGGTAACTTGTTGTGGTGCCTCTTCCGGAGGAACGCCTCCCGTGAATAGCATCACCGTATCCCGAACACGGGCAACGTCAAGCCTGCCCCTCTCCGGTGCACTCCTGGCAGCGGCATGTGCCCTGCAGTGCGGCAGCGGCGATACTTCGGCAGGATGGGTGCTGCTGCTTCGCGAGGATTTCAGCAGCACGAGCAGCCGCGGACTCGCGGCCAACTGGACAGCCTGTGCCGCGGTCGACTGGGTGCACACGCACGAAGAACCGTTCGGCGACAGCGGTAGCTGGCGCGTGGAGGACAGCACTCTCGCGGGGTACAACCAGGACGGGTTCAGCAATCTGACATTCCGACGGCCGATCACCGGTGATATCCGCGTGGAGTGGGATGTCACCCCGTTGCGAAGGAACCTGAACCTCAACTGTTTCATTGCCGGCAATACCCGCCGTGACGGCTACACGTTCCATGTGGCCGGTTACGATGACCCCCGGGTGGTCGTGCTCACCAAGGGCCAGGCAATTCAGCCGCTCGATCAGTTCACGTTCCGCGAAGGTATCCAGCTTGGCCGTACCTACCAGTTCCGCATGGAGAAGAGCGGGCAGTGTATCCGCCTGTGGATTGACGGCAGGCAGGTATTCAACTACCGTGACTACGACGAACTGTCCGGACCAGGCCACCAGACCTTCGGTTTCGAGAACAACCTCGGGAACCGCATTCGCATCGACAACGTACTCGTGTACCATCGCCCGCTCCCCCCGAACGCCTCCCCGCTGGAGCAGGCGGACGAGGCGTTCGGGGAAGGCGACCACTCGCGGGCGCTGAGAGCGTACCGCGATGCCACCGCCGACAGTCTGCATCCCGATGTCGGTGCGCTGGCAATGCTCAAGACGGGGCGCTGCCTCGAGGCACTCGACAGTGTCGACGCCGCTTTCGACACGTACCTGGCGCTGGAAGAGCAGTTCCCCCGGCACGAGTTGAGTGCGATCGCGGCTGCTCAACGTGCTCGTATCTACGAGTCGCGCGGTGACACTGCAGCCTCGGAGCAGACCTATCGGACGCTGGCAAGGCGGTTTCCCGGTCACGCTGTGTTGCGTACCGCGTTCTTCGGTCTCACGGCCTCCCGTGAGCGGCACCGTCTCCAGTTGGTCGCCGGCTGGGTACGCGACAGCTCCGATGACGGGAGTACGGCGGCATGGCTCGAGCGTGAGGCCACACGTATGCAGGCCCTCGGCGCTGCGCTTGGCGTGCCGCTGGAGGGCAACATGTTCATCGAGAATGCATTGGCCGATCTCCTGTCGGCCGGGGTGTACACACCCGCACAGGCAGAACGCACCTTCCCGGAGCAGCGCGAGGTGGTCGCGACGGCGTACCTGTCAGTTGGCGACTACCAGACGGTTGTCGACCGCTTTTCCTCGCAGGCTCAGCAGCTCGGCGAGGCGCTTCTGGCCCAGGGACGTTTCCGCGAGGTGGTCCGAAGAGCGTCACAGTCGCGCGCGAGCACGGCAACTGCACTCCTGGCGCTTGGGGAGTACCCACGCGTGCTTCGTGAGTACACCGATCAGCGCAAGACCTGTGCCTCCGCGGTATACCGTGAGGGTGATTTCGACAGATTGTTCGGCGAATACCGTGACATCGTCGACACCTGTCTCAAAGCGGCACGAATGCTCGGACGGGTCCCCGAGTACCTGGCTGCCATTGAGCCCGATCCGTACTCAGTGGCCTCGGCTCTGCTCAACGGGAGCAACAAGCCCGACATCGCTCTACTCGTGCTCGAACCGTATGTGTCGCAGTTCACACTCCGCGAAACGCTCCTCGCCTGCGGGATTCTCAGGGAGCTTGGGAGGTTCCGCGAATCGGTCGAGCGCTTCGGCACAACCTACGGTCTCGAACCGGTGCACGCACATACGCTCATGATGGCAGGATGGTTCGATGAAGCCCGCCGACGTTACCCGGTGCGTGCCGACGTGCAGATACGCATCCTTCGTGAGCGGGGGCTGTTTGGTGCGATTGAGTCGCGGTTCGCCGGGTACGTGACGGCACAACTCGAAGCGCTGTTCTGCATGGGCAAACTCGACGATATTGCAGCGTACCAGCCGAACAACGACTCGCAGGTATCGCTGGCCCTGTACCTGCAGGGCAACTACCGACAGGTGCTGCGCCGATGCCCGCAGATGCGTGACGTGTGCGCGGAGGCGCTTCTGGCGATGGGGGAGCATGAAGGAGTGCTGAAGAAGTACTCCGACCAGCGCGTGGCTTGCGGACGGGCGTGGATTGCCCTGGAGGGAGTCGAGCGAGCGCTCGAACTGTACCCGGAGTGCCGCCCCTTCTGTGCCCGCTATCTGCTCGACAAGGGGGCATACGCCGAAGTGCTGTACGGGTTTGCCGACCAGCCGTTTGAGTACGGTGAAGCGCTGGTGGCGCTGGAGAGATTCGCGGAGGCACCGGTGAACCAGGGTCGTGTGCGCGTACCCGCCCGTCAGGCATACGACCTGCAGAGCATGCATGCACTTGGCCTGTGGCGCACTGGCAGCTTCGCTGCGGCAGACTCGGTCCTGTCGGCAGTCCCGGCCAGTTTCCAGCTGCTGTGGTACGAACATCGCTTCACCCGCTTCCTGCTCCGCCCCGTGCTGCATGCGTTGCGGGCAGACAAAGCCGGCTTTCTCGCCGAGTGCGTGCGGCTCCGCAACGCGTTCCCCGACATCTACGGCAAGCGCCTCTGGTTCGAAGCGGGGTTCCTTGCCGACCTCACCGCTGAAGAGCAGTTCCTCGGACAACCGTTCGGCTTCGGTGCCGCCAGGCGCCTGCTGTTCATGAGGGCCGTACGCGACGACATCGCCGGTCGCCGCGCAACCGCACTCACCGGCTACCGTGCCTGGCTCGAATTCCCCGCGCCGGAATTGGCCCCCGAGATTCTGTATGACCTCGACCGGAGCAGAACGGTCCGCCGCTTTGCCGCGTGGCGGGCCGAAGTGTGTGCGGCTGGGAATGGCCCTTCACTTCAAGACCACACTACGCCATGAGCGAAGCAGACAGGAAGCGCGACCCACCTCGTTCCATGGAATCGGCGCTGGAGCGCTCGGCCGCTGCCGATGACTTCACGGCGAGCGCCCTTCGCCGGGAACTCGACGAGACGTCGGCCGAAGACCACTTTGTTGAGTCCCCCCAGCAGTTCTACAATCGGACACGGTCCGACACGGTCAACCGCGACACATCCGAGATCACCATCGACCTCACCCGCTTTGGCGACAGCGCCGAGCTTCCGGCCGAACTGGCGCTGGCGCCGGAGGAGACGGGCTCGCGGTTTGAGGTTACGGGCGTGGTGGGGAGCGGCGGCACATCCAAGGTGTTTGCACTGTTCGACCGGAGTCTGAGCCGCACGGTGGCGGTGAAGTTCCTCAAGAAGCGCGGGGCACGCAGCGACTTGGTACGGCGGCGCTTCGTACACGAGGCACGAGTAACAGCACTACTCGAACACCCCAATATCATGCCCGTGCACGACATCGGGGTATCGCCGGAAGGTGATGTCTATTTCACCATGAAGCGTATCGTCGGCTGTTCGCTGGGCGACGCGATCAGGGCCGCGCGTAGCGTGGAACCCGTGCCCGAGGAGTTCCGGACAATTGATGGTCGGATACGGATCTTTCTGAAGGTGTGTGACGCTCTTTCATTCGCGCACAACAAGGGCTACATCCACCAGGACGTCAAGCCCGACAATATCATGCTGGGCGATTACGGCGAGGTGCTCCTCGTGGACTGGGGCAGCGCCTTGTCTGCATCGGAGCTTTCCTCGGCAGCCGGCAGGGCCATGTACGGCACGCCGGCATTCATGAGTCCCGAGCAGGCGCGGCGCGAGATGGTGGATGAGCGCAGCGATGTCTATTGCCTTGGGGCCACGATGTTCCAGGCACTGCTGCTTCGCCATCCCACATGGTCCGAAGACCCCGAGAGGTTCTGGACGAGGAAACGCGAAGGCCATATCGACGAGCCCACCGATGACGAGCGGGTCAACGTGCCGCGCGCACTGCTTGCGATTGTGCTGAAAGCGATGCAGGCAGATCGTACGAAACGCTATGGCAGCGTTGCGGAACTTGCCGAGGACCTGAAACGGTACCAGGCCGGGCTGGCTGTCACCGCGCACCAGGAGAGTGTTCTCGAAGCGTTTCTGCGCTGGTACCGGAAAAACCGGCGCGTGTTCTGGATCGCCTCCGTCAGCAGCATTCTCATTCTCGGGACTGCTGTCATGCTGCTGCGCGAAAAAGTGAAGGAATGGCTGACGTGGAGCCTGGTGTACAGCGAGAATTTCGACACCCCGACCACCGCCGATCTCGCCCGGCACTGGCGGGCCTACCAGTCGGGGAACTGGTTTGATTTCCAACCCGAGGAGATCTCCGACAGCGGATCGTGGGTTGTCCGCGACGGAGCGTTGCACGCGCGGGGAAGGACCGTCAACAACCTTTCCTTTGCCCTGCCCATCCCCGGCGACATCCGTGTCGAGTGGGACGTGTACACGGGCACGGCAAACGAGAACATCAACTGCTTCATCGCGGGTCCCGTGCGCTCCGGCGGCTACATGTTCCACATCGGCGGCTTCAACAACAGCCGCAACTACACGCTCTCGAAAGGCAGGCAGGTTATCGTCCTCGACCGCTTCATCCACCCGGTCGGGGTACAGCGCAACACCTGGTACCATTACCGCGTCGAAAAGGACAGCCGCGGGGTGCGGCTGTTCATCGACGGCGAGAAGCTGTTCGACTATCGCGACCCCGACATGCTATCGGGCGAAAACCACCAGTCGTTCGGCATCGAGACCAGCGGCAACCGCCACCTTGTCTTCGACAATGTCCGTGTCTACCATCACGCCCTGCCGCTGAAGGTATCGCCCCTGGCAACACCCGATGAGTTCTACGAACGCGGTCACATCGGCGACGCGCTGGCGTTGTATCGTTCGCTCGTGACAGCCTACCCCGGCAGCGAGCCCGCCCGCGTGGCGGCGTTCAAGATCGGACGCTGTCTCGCGAAACTCGACAGCGGGCGAGCGGCCCACGATGCGTTCGTGTGGTTCGAGGAGCAGTTCCCCCGTCACGAACTGGTTCCCCTCGCGGTGTACGAACGCTCGCGCCTGTACGAGACGTGGGGCGATACGGCCGGCCTTGACAGCGCGTACGGGAAACTCGCGGAGAGCCATCGTGACCACCCCGTGGCGCGTATTCTTCTGGCCGAGATGGAGCGTTCGGGGCGCAGCCGCATCGACGAGTACCTCGAGTTCCTCGGCAGCGACAGCGCGCTGGAACAGGAAGCGTATGCCTGGGTGGAGCGCGAGAGCGCGCGCATGCGCTACTGGCTCGGTCGCTTCGGGGTCGCTCCCGACAGCAACGCGTTCATGCGGGCCGCGGCGAGTTTTTGGGTGCAGCCCGAGGTCGCGTGGCCGACCGACAGCATGCTGCGCCGCTACCCCGATGTCCGCTTCTCTCATGCGGCGCACTTGGCAGGCAACCATGAACTCGAGCGCGTACTCGCGGAATACGCCGAATACGACGAGGCCGTGCTGACGGCACTCAAAAACACGGGCAACTGGAACGAGGTGCTGCGCAGGTTCGGTGAGAACCGCGCCGCGTGCGCGGAAGCGCTGTTCAACCTGGGCCAATTCGACCAGTTGCTCCAGCACTACCCCGATCTGCGTGTGTGGTGCGTGCAGGTACTCCTTGCGCGGCGTGAATACGAGCGCATACTCGAGGAATATCCCGATCAGCGTACGGCCTGCGCCCAGTCGCTGGTATGCCTGGGACGGGGCGAGGAGGCCTACGAGCGATATCCCTACGAGGGAGACTGGGCGTTTACCGTTGCGCGCAGCACCGGCCGGGTACCCGAGTTTTTCGACCGCGTAAGCGGCAACCCCGAGAAAGTCTACGATCTGCTGCAGGACCAGCTCAATCACGCCGACAGCGCCTGGACAATCGTTGCCGCACGCGGACAGTCCATGTCGACACGGTATCGTTACATGCGCAACGAAGCCCTGCACAGCCTCGGGAGAGCCGACAGCGCGGCAACGGTCGCTACCCGGACGCATATCATAAGCCATAGCCTGCGCGAACTCGGACAGCCGTCGGCCGTTATTCACCGGTGGCCGCGCAATGCCGCCGCGCGCGCGCAGTCGCTGGTGGAGCAGGGCCTGCTCGACTCGGCCCTTGCCCTGACCATGACCGCTCGTACCTGCTATGTGCTGTCGCTTGCCGGGAGGTACGACGAAGTACTGCGCCGTTTCCCGTGGCACCGGAGTGCTGCCGCCGAAGCGCTCTACAACGCCGGAGAGTGCGCGCGCGTGGTGAGCACGTACCACGACCAGCGCCAGTGGTGCGCACGGGCGTTGCTGGCGCTCGAGCAATACGACACGCTTTGTCGTCACTTCAGAGAGTTCCGCGAAGTGTGTTTCCAGGCACTCCTCGGTATGGGCCGCGAGGAAGATGCTCTGCGGGAGTTCCCCGAGTTTCGCGCCGCGTTCGCCGCACATCTGTGCGAGCAGGGTCGTTTTCATGACGTGTACCGGGAGTTCCGCGACGACGGGTTCGCGTTCGGCATCGCCTGCGCCGAACTCCGCCGTATCGAAGAGATCCCGTTTGATAAGGGCCTGTTTCGCATGTCCCTCACGGAGGAATGCGAGGTGCGGCACCTGCTGTCGCTGCGTGCGGCGATGGACGGCAGCTGGCGCGAGGCGCGTGCCCATGCACGGCGTGCCCATACACACTATCTCGGGCAGGGCCATCTGTATACACGATTTGCCCACTTCCTGCTGCTTCCCGTCGTTGAAGCCATTGCCGGGCGGCCGGCGGTACTTGCCGCCGCATGTGACAGCCTGATCGCCCACGCGCGCGGTGTGCACATGCAGGCGTTGTGGTACGAAGCCGCGTACCTGGCGAACGACGTAAGTGACAGCATGTTCCTCGCGCAGCCGTTCCGTCGTGGCGCCGCGATGCGCCTGCACCTCTTCCGCGGCATCCGCCGCGAGCTGGCAGGGAACCGTGAAGGGGCACGCGAGGATTACGAATCGTTCCTCGCGAGCGTGCAGCGCATCCGCCCGTCGGAGAACCGGGACATCGATTTCAGCTACACTACGCGCAGATTTGCCCGGTGGCGCCTGCAGGCGTTTGGTGACCCCGCCACAGCCGTTGGCCGCGCACCGTAGCGGCTGTACGTATCTTACGCTGCCATGAAACGGTATAGAGTGCACGAGCTGCCCGATGTGAGTGAGGGCCATTTGTTGCGCGGAATTGTGCCGGGGGAGTTTCTCTGCATGGGGGGCCTCGGGTTCAAGCCGCCCGGGTCCCGCACGCACTCAAATGACGGGCCGGGGGGCAGCGATTGCCATGTGCACGAGAGTGACTGTGAAGTGTTCGTGATACTGCAGGGAAGAGCAGTGATGGAGATCGACGGTACACGCCACGAGCTGACTACCGGCGACATATGCGTCGTTGAGCCCGGTGAGGATCATCATCTCGTGTCCGACCGTCGCGACCCCTGCGTCAACCTCTGGCTCCACGCCGGACCCCGCCGTCATCCCGACCAGCAACCGGATACCATCACGACATGAGTACCAGTACCCTTCGTGTAGTCCAGGCTGGTTGCGGCGGCTACGGCGACTTCTACCTTTCGTATTTCCTTGGTGAACAGTGTGATGGCTTCGAGCTGGTCGCCTGTGTGGATCCGTACTTCGGGCGCTGTGGGCGGTCTGAGCAGATCCGTCAGCGCGGCATTCGCGTGTTTGCCGCCGCGGAAGACATGCCGGCTTCCCTGGACGCGGATGTCGCGGTCATCGTGTCCCCGATTCACTGTCACCTGGCTCACACCCGTGCGGCGCTCGAGCGAGACATGCACGTACTGTGCGAGAAGCCCCTGTGTGCAACCGTGCAGGATGGGCTGGCGATGCTCGAGGCGCAGCGTGCCGCGCAGCGGATCGTCGCGATCGGCTACCAGTGGTCGTACAGCAGCGCGATACGCGGCCTGAAAAAAGATATCCTCGCAGGTACGTTTGGTGTACTTCGAAGGGCGAAGAGTCTCGTGCTGTGGCCTCGGCCCAGGTCGTACTACAGCCGTGCCGCCTGGGCGGGCAGGATGCGGAGCTGCGCCGGCGAATGGGTTCTCGACAGCCCGGTCAACAACGCCACGTCACACTACCTTCACAACATGCTTTTCGTGGCGGGTGATGCGGTCGAGCGAAGCGCCCGGCCAGCCAGTGTTACCGCCGAACTCTATCGCGCCAACGAAATCGAGAACTACGATACTGCCGTACTGCGCTGTACCACCGACCTCGGCGCCGAACTGCTCTTTGTCACCAGCCACGCCACCGATACGTCCGCGGGACCTGCATTCGAGTGCGAATTCGAGCACGCACACGTGAGCTACGCGCAGGGCGGTTCGGAAGTCATCGCGGAACTTGCTGACGGGACCGTGCGGCGGTACGGCTCTCCCGACGTGGATCCGTACCGTAAGGTGAGTGTGACTGCCGATGCCATCCGCAGCGGTGCCCTGCTGCCGTGCGGTATCGAAACCGCACTCCCACAGACACTGTGCATGAACGGAGCGCAGGAGTCATCCGCAGTTGCCGATTTCCCGCCAGAACTGGTGTGTGTACGCTGTGGAGACGAGCCGCGGGCGTGGGTGGACGGGCTCCGCGGTGTGCTGGAGGGCTGCTACGAAGAGTGGAAACTGCCCTCAGAACTCGGGGTGCCCTGGGCACACCAGGGGCGTCCTGTCGCCCTCAGCGGCTACTCGCACTACCCGTCGGCATCACCGCCGCGCAGGTGAATCGGGGCGAGAGGAAACCACGTCGTGCAGGCCGATGGGCAGGGGTGCTGTGGTTGGCTCCAGCGGAAGTCGCAGCGTTGTGTTGTCCCTGACCAGGCTCGTGGTATTCGGGCTCTTACCGTACAGGTAACGCACCGTGCCGTTGCCTGCAACACGTGACGAGAGCACCAGTGCGATGGTATCCGCACACAACCGCCACGCCGACATGACCCCGCACCGGCCAGTGCTGTCGAATACCTCGAAACCGGTCATTGCGCTGTCGGGAGTAATGTCTGTTCCGCCACGGTGCCTCACTGCCACGAGCACCGTGTCACGTGCCGTTCCGCGGAACACCACCGTGCCGATGGCCGGGCCACGGTAGTAGCTGCTGGCGCCGTGGTACCATCCGACCGCGTTTGCCAATCGCCCGCCCAGTGTGTCGTAGCCGTCCTTGACATAGTGGTCACCGGAGTGGAGCTCGAAGTCGATGCAGAGCGCCGAGAGCAACAGGTGCCTCCCGTCATCGGCGTTCAGCTGCGCGTTGCGGATTGTCTGCATCGTGACATCGGTGCGGTTGCGGTCGCTGCTCTGTGCCCGTGCGAGCTGGCAGTAGAACAACGGCACACTGTCACCGAGATCCTCGTGGAAATGTCCGAGCATGGCTCGCAACGCAGCCACATACTCCTCGGCCGTGGTACCGTCGGTCGCATCGGTCTCTCCCTGGTGCATGATGATGTGCTCCACGCCGCCCGCGTTGCGCGCGTTGTGCACCGCGTTGCCGTAGAGGGTCATGGTATCGGCGTGGTTGCTCGGGTTGCGGTATCCCCAGTCGTCGGGGCCCCGCCCGCACAGTGACGTCCCGCCCTTCGCCGAGCTCACAATCCCCACCGGCACACCCGGCAGAAGGCGATACAGTCCGTTGACCAATGCCGGCATCGCTGACACACCGATCCAGCTATCGTAGTCGACATCGGCTGGACTGCCGTTGCGATCGTATGGGTCCGCGCACATACACCATCGGTTGTCGTTGCCGTACAGGCCGGACAACGGGTGGACCACCGGCGTGTATGTGTGGATCTGTCCGTTGCCAACCATGTTTGATTGACCGATGCACAGGATGTTCATGCCGACAGCCCAGTGCTCCGGACAGGTCGTGCACGACACTACTGTCCCGCTGCTGTCCAGCGCGCGCACTGCCACACGGTACCATCCGCCCTGTGGCACACACAGCGTGCACCCACGGAGCGAGTCCTGTCCCCCCTTGTCGCACCTCCTCCATGCAGCAACAGTGTCACCGCCGCTGTCGCTGACCACTGCTGCTTCGGTCTGTGGCGCCAGGGCGTCGTTGCACCGTACAGACACCACAACCATGCCCGTGCTCTCGCCGCGTGCCCGTTGTACAACACAGCGGTCTTGCGGACCCTGAATCACCAGGCCGATGGTCTGGCTGCACAGGACAGCCAGCACCGTGTACGCTGAGCAGCTCATCGAATGCATCTCCCGCAGAACGTAGGGAAGAATACGAAATACCATGTGCTGCGGGCAAGTTGGCGGGACGCGGCTTGGCGCATGGGCCGACACAATGGTAGATTATGACGTGCGTTCTGCTTCTGGCAGCCTGCGGCGCATCCCGCTCCGGAGTACCAGCTATGGCAAGCGTGTCCGTCTGGCTCGACAAAGAGAACCAAGTTGTCGAGCAGCGGATTGAGGGCATGCTGACCATGGAGCTGTTCGACCAGTTGGAGACCCTGACGCAGGATTGCGCGGACCGGCTCGACCCCGGCAGCGATATCAGGATACTTATCGATGCCCGCAAGATGCTGAACACGAACCTGGCGACGCGCAAACGCGGGGTTGCCATGTTCGAGAGGCACAGTATCGCCAGGATGGCATTCTGGGGGGGGTCGCGACTGGCCTGCATCGTGCAGCGACTTGTAATGATCGTTGTAGGCGAGTCGCGCGTGGGAGTGTTCCCCGAGGAGTCGGAGGCACGCAAGTGGCTGCTCCAGGGACGGGTGCCTGTGCGGGACCGCGTCGGGACAGCTGACGAGTGAGCACCAGAATGGATTCTCCCGCGAACCAGGCCAAGCCCCTTCCGTTCGAGAGATACCGTACCCACGTGCGGTCCTCTATCGACCGCGCTGTCGAGTTCGTGGCGCGCATCTCCTTTGGTGACTTCGACCGTCTTCCCCACGTGTCGCTTGACGAGAACGACGAGTTCGTGGACCTGCTCGCCGGCCTGGCTGTGCTCGGAGCGGACATCAAGGAAGCGATGAGGGAGCGCGAAGAGCAGTACCGCTCGTCCATGCTCAGGGCCGAGCTCTGGCAGACCTCTTCAGCGTCCTATGAACGGGAGGTGGATTTTGTCCAGACCCTTCTCGACGCAGTCGGGCCACAGCTGAATGTCAAGCGGGCGAGCTACTATGCGGTGGACGGGCCGGAGGCCGACGGGGTGTGCCTGTGCCAGTGGTGCGCGGAGGGGGTGCAGGGCACCCCGGGACTGCATATCCCGTTTGACATGTGGAAACGTCTGCTTTCCGTCGGCTACAGCGAAGTCGATCGGGCGCTTCTCAACATGCCGGAGTGTGAGCCGGAACGGGTGCTGATGGAACGGACGGGTATCGCTTCCGTGGTTGGCGTTCTCTGCGGCCCGGCGTCCGCACCTCGCGGATTCGTGATGTTCTCCGATGAACACGAGCACCGCGTGTGGTCAAGCCACGAACAGAGCCTGCTCGCAGAGCTTGCCAACATCGTCAGCAGCAAGCTCAGTCAGATCTCGGCTGAGCGTGCTCTCCGCGAGGCGAACGCACAACTCGAGAGTGAAGTGGTACGGCGCACACAGCAACTTTCGGTCGCCAACCGTGACCTCCAGGACGATATCGACAAGCGAGTCAAGGCCGAGAAGGCGCTCCGCGAACGCGAACAGCTGTACCGCCTCCTCGTCGAGACATCTCCCGACGCAATCATTATGTGCGCCCCGGGGGGCGGCATCGTCATGGCAAACGGAGCAGCGGCGGAACTGTTCGGCGCCGACCGGCCGGACAAGCTGGTGGGCAGTTCGTACGGCGATCTGGTCGCTGGCGACGACCGGCCTGCCTTCATTGACAGGTGGAACGCTGTCAGCCCGGCGGATTCCTTGTTCACGGTCGAATGTCGATTTGTCCGACTCGATGGGTCATCGTTTCTCGGCGAGGGTCGGTCGGTGGCAGTGGGCGAAGAGCGCGCGGGACGGCCGGTAAGCATTCTCTCCATCGTGCGTGACATCACTGCGCGCCGCAAGCAGGAAGAGGAGCTGTTCCGCGCCCAGAAGCTGGAGTCGCTCGGCATACTTGCTGGCGGCATCGCTCACGACTTCAACAATGTCCTCACCGGCATCGTCAGCAACCTCGGCCTGGTGAGGACCAGGCTCGAGGAGCAGCCCGAACTTCGGCAGGCGATCGCCGACGCTGAGGAAGCGGCGTTGCGGGCGACCGGTCTCACCAAGCAACTGCTCACGTTCGCCCGCGGGGGTGAGCCTATCAGGGCGCCGGTTTCGCTGCGCGCGCTGCTCGAGAGCGCTGTGCGGTTCTGTCTCTCCGGCTCGCGGATCACGTGCTGCTATGATGTTCAGGACGACCTTCTCCCGGTGCTCGTCGACCGTGGCCAGATCGACCAGGTGCTCAGCAATCTGCTGATCAATGCGGTGCAGGCCATGACCGGTGAAGGCTCCATCGTTGCGGAAGCATGCAACGAGCGCGTACCCTCACCGTCCCCGATACAGTACCTTGCACCCGGACAGTACGTGAAAGTCACCATTCGTGACACCGGACCCGGGATCCCCGCCGAACACCTGGTGCGGGTGTTCGACCCCTATTACACCACCAAGCGGGATGGTATCGGGTTGGGCCTCTCGACGGTGTACTCGGTCATTCGGCGGCACGGCGGCACGGTACGGTGTGATTCGCAACCCGGCAAAGGGACCGCATTCACGTTCTACCTGCCAGTCGCTCACGAGGCTGAGACTCCCGCGGCACCGCCGCCCAATGGGACTATCAAACCTGGCACACGCGTGCTGGTGATGGATGATGACCCGACGGTGCGCATGGTGATGGAGCGGTTGCTCGGCAGCGCCGGTTGCGCGGTGACAATCACCACGGGTTCGGCCGAAGCGGTGCGCGCATTCCGTACTGCGATCGACAGTGGTGAGCCGTTCGACGCGGTGCTCCTCGATCTCACAATCCCCGGCGACGAGGGCGGCAAGGACACGGTGCGCAAACTGCTGGCGATCGACCCCGACGCGGCGGCGGCAGTGGTCAGCGGCTATTCTAACGACCCGGTGATGGCGGATTTCCGCTCGTACGGGTTCCGTGCCATGCTTGCCAAGCCGTTCCGCATGAGCGAACTGGTGCACACGGTGGCTTCCCTCACCTCCGCCTAGCGAAACGTCACGTTCCGCACGTGTTCGTTGGCAAACAGGTGCAGGTCGTCGGCGCACCGTACGGGCTGCTGGCCCAGGCAGACATGCTCAAACGAGATATTCTCCACCAGGTGGTCCCTGTCGTACCCGCCCAGCAGCGACAGGCTGTTGTGCGTGTTCTGCACCGCACATACGTTGCGGACGGTGACGTTGCGTATTCTTCCGCGCTCTTCGTCGCGACTGTAGCGTGAGCGCAGCACGCGGAAGTCCACGAACCGGTCGTAGTAGTGCTCCACCCTGATGTCTTCGTAGCGTACATTCTCAACCAGTGCATGGTCGCCGTTGTGTATCGTGAAGACGCCGCCCTCACCGTGCGCCGCTATCACGTCGCAGTTGCTGAACACCACGTCGCGCACCAGCTCCGAACGGAGTTCGAAGCCTATCTCCATCACGTTGCCTGCGTGTGCATTGAAGAAGGTGCAGTCGCGCACCCGCACGTGCTCCACCGTCATCGGCACCGGCGCCTCTTCGTCTTCGCGCACGACCTGCCGATATCCGCGGAACGCCTTCACCGCGATGCAGTCGTCGTTGTTGCGCAGGAAACAGCGTTCGACACTCACGTTGTGGCTGGCCACGATATCGACACCGTCCGAGCCCACCACCCAGCCAATCTCGTTCACTTCGCGCACCGCGGCGTTCTTGCAGCGGTGCAGCATGATTGTCCAGGATGGGGTCTGCACCGTGGTGATCCCCTCGATTGCCACGTCGCTGCACTTGCCGAAGTATATCAGGCGGCGTTCATGAGGCCGGAAGCAGCTGCCGTCGAGGATGCCCCGCCCGGCAATGCGCACCCGTTCCGCCCCCACCACTTCCACCGCGCCGCGCACAACCGCGCCGGCCTCGATGTACAGTGTCTGGCCGCTCTCAAGTACGATCACACCTGCGTCGTGAATCGTGCCACCCTCGAAATACCGTATGGCAGGATCGTCCCGTGAGGGCGGGCTGCGATCGATGGCACTGGCAAACAGGAACAACGGCTTGCGCCGCTGCCACGGCGGATCGAAGCACAGGTTCGTCGGCTGCTCCAGCGTGAACGTGGCCACCGACCCTTCCCAGCGTACCCCGGTGCCGAGCGACCACGGACGGACCACGATGTCGCGGTGGTTCTCACGCACCGCCACACGCACCTCAACGCTCCCCGAGAATGACCACAGGGCATACGCCGCCACCTCGCAGTCGTGGACATGCACGGGGGAGCCGTTCACCGTCACCATGTAATCGGCGGAGTGTGGCACGGTATCGGCAACCCGGTGGATCTGCAGTTCGTCGGTCGACATCGGGGGGGGTCCGTATGCGTTCGGGGTGGTTACCCGGGGCACTCAGTGCCCGGCGCCAGGCGTGTGCGGGGCACTGCGTACCGTATCTCCCCGTTCGCCTTGCTTCGATCGGGGATCGTCCCGCCACGGCCCCTTGTCTTCCGCACGGATTTTCGCAAGAATCTCATCGCTATGCGCCCGCATGTACGCGAGGTAGCCGTGGAACGAAGAGATAAGCAGCAGGAACTCCACGACTACGCCCATCGTCGCCCGGCCCGAAATCCCCAACCCCACGAGCGCCAGAAACAGCCTTCGCTTCGCACGATTACCGGTGAACACGTACATCTGCACGAGCCGCACCACCGATCCGAACTTGTCGCGCAACCCCACTTCCCCGGCGTTGAACCGTTTGAACGCGCCGTTGCCGAGGACCGCCAGTGCCTTACGCCGTACCACGTCGTACTCGAACATCTTGTGCAGCGTCTCGAAGTACTTCGTGTACAGCTCCGTCTGCGACATGTTCATGTAGCGCATGGTCGGGTAGACGCCGTTGAGCATGTCGGGGTCGTGGTAGTTGAGTCGGTCGATACGTTTCATGCGCTCGTACAGGTCGGTGCCCGGGTAAGCGGTAAGCACGTTGAGCATGATATACGAAATGTTGTTGCGGATCGTGAAATCGTAGATGTGGTCGAACGCCTCAAGCGTATCGGCGTCAAACCCCACGATGAACGAGCCGACCACGCTGATGCCGGCCGAGTGCACGCGGCGTATCGCTTCTTCGTATCGCTCTACCTCGTTCTGTTTCTTGTTCACTTCCTTGAGCGCTGCCGGGTTCACCGATTCGATGCCGAACAGTATCGAGGTGCACCCCGCCTCGGCCATATCCTTCAGCAGCTGTTCGTCATAGGCCACCTCGATACTCGCCTGGCACATCCACCAGACTCTGAGCGGTTTGAGCTTCGCCATCAGCTCGCGCACATAGGCCTTGTTCCCCGTGAGGTTGTCGTCGATGAATGATATTTGTTTCTTCGGAAGAGACCGGATCTCCTCTATCACGTCATCGACGTCCCGGTAGCGCTGGCGCTTGCCGAACATGTTGCGTACCAGACAGAAATCGCAGAGGTAGGGACAGCCGCGCGACACCTGAACGCCAAGTGCCATGATCTTGCTGGTGTCGAGGAGGTCCCAGCGAGGCCTGGGACTCGTGTGGTAGGGTATGGGGGTTTGCGCAGCATACTCCCGTTTCAGCTGCCCCGCCTCGAAATCGCCCAGCAGCCGCTGCCATGCACCCTCCGCTTCGCCCTTCACCACCGCGTCGCAGTGCTCGAGGGTCTCGTCTACGTGGAATGTCACCTGCGCTCCGCCCATCACGACGGTCACACCGCGCGCGCGGTACCTGTCGGCGATCTGGTAGGCGCGCTTGACATTTGGCACGACTGCGGTCAGTCCGACGATATCCGGCTTCGGGAGCCGCTCGTAGTCGACCTCCCCCATCTCCTCGTCGAATATCCTGATATCGTAGTGATCCGGGGTCAGCGCCGCTACGGTCGGCAGCGCCAGCGGGTGGATCGCCGTCTTCCGCCCCATGATCCGGCAGACTTCCTTGAGGTCCCAGTGGAAGCGGTATGTGCGCCGAGGATTGAGCAGGTAAAGGAGGTAGCGTGTGGAGGCCATGGCGGTGTGTCCGTCACTGCTGCAGGTGGATTCAGCGCAGAATGGGGAAAA
>CAZJJT010000002.1:0-39869 GCA_964546395.1 uncultured Fibrobacterota bacterium | reverse complement strand
GTCCGGTTCGTGGATATCCTGTTGTTCAGCGGCAATACCGGTCAATGGGTGGGAGCAGCCACAGTGGTGGCGGGGTAGGTGCGCTGTCTGCCCCGACAGTCTACTGCCCTGTCACCGACAACCGGCGGGTGGATGTTTCGACCGTGCCGTGGATTCCCACCTCGTAGAGACTGAGGCCGTCCGCGGCTCCTTCCGTATCGAGCACCACACGCACGAACCTGGCGCGCTCCGGCAGGAAGGAGCGCATCGTCGTCATCGTCCCACGGCCGCACAACGCACCGCCGTCAACCTGACTGAACTCATGCCCGTCCAGCGACAATTCGATGGCCATTCCTGTCCGGTTGGACTTCAGTGCGTACCACACAACCGTCACACCCGATACCTCGCACGTCTGCCCAAGGTCATACGTAATCCACTGTGTGCGCTCTGTCCCGGCACGCACGCGCCAGCGAGTGCGAAGATCGCTGTCATGCGTATACGACGCCTCGCGTTGCCCGGCCTCAGTGCGTGCATGCGCGTGCGCCACATTCAGGCACGGAAGGTCGTTGTGCCACAGCATGTCACGAGGCAGGCGTGGCTGAATCCTCGTGCTGTCGGTACCACTGCACCGCGAGTCCAACCCATCGGCAGACACATCGCACAGACCCGCCGGGTCAACGACCGCGGCCGGGCCTTCAGTCTCCCGGGCGTCGATAGCGCAGAGAGCGTGCACCACACCGGTCGGCTGACTGGTCTGTGTGCGAGTCTGGGCAACGGCAGGCTGTTCTCCTTCGCCGCCAGACGAATGCGTGGCGAACAGCGGCGGCTCCTCCATCGTCTGCCAGGCGTCGGCTGACCAGCGACGCACGTGCGTGGCCTGGTCGCTGGGTATCGCCGGCGGCATCATCGGCACGGCCTGGCCGGCCGATATGGACACGGCACCCTCTGTCAGACACATGATGCGGCCGTCCTGCGTCGATACGTACAGCCGGTTGTCGGCCGCCGCCAGCCCATCGAATGCCGGTGCGGCACCCAGTGACACCGTTCCCTCCGGACTGCCGTCAACCGCGGAGAAGATCCACAACTCTCCCGAGGTCTGACTGGATGGGTCGACGTGTGCAGCAACATACACACGGTCGCCGGCCCAGAGAACCGCCTTCATCAAGGCAACCGTGTCGGTCACCGTGTTGCTCCAAGGACTGGTTCCCGAACGGAACACTTCTCGTGCGTTCTCGGATGTGTAACCCGATTCGTGCCTGATTGTGATAGTCGTGCTGCCGTCAACCGCCATCCCCACCCCCCCGGTAGCTGTCGGATCACCGAACCGGCGGCTCCCATCGGTGTATGCCCAGTGACGGCGTGTCCATTTCCATGTGTGCTGCGGCTTCGCGATATCTTCAGTGAACCCACATGGGCCGCCCCAGAGCACTCGTCCCGTGGGATCAGCAACCGCGTCACCCGTCGCGGCGCTGTAGTTCATGAAGTCCATGTACACGGTCTGAGCCGTAACGTCGGTGGTCATCATGCCGTGGTGCGTACTGCCAATCAGACCATGTCTGTTCCGCCGGTGCAGATACGGGCGGACCTCCATCTTCTCCCACACAACCGCACCGGTTTCGGCATGCAACGCATAGAGGGCAATGCCCCCATCAATTTCGGAATGGCGTCCAGCAGAGACATAGGCCGTGTCACCAATAACCAGCACGCTGCCGTAGACCGGCCACGCCGACTCAAACTGTCCGCGCGCCACGATCCGTCGGTCGCCCGGTGCGGCCCTGAAGCGCCACGCCAGCGCACCATCGCTCGCCCGAACACTGTACACCCACCCGTCATGCCCCCCGAAGAGGACGTAGCCCTTGTAGTATGTGGGCGGTGAATCAACGCGGCCACCGGCAGTGTATCGCCACAGGATGGCGCCGCTCTGCGCATCGAGCGCCATGACCTGGTGCTCGTCGACAGCCGTGGCAAATACCATACCGTCGGCAACCACAACGCTGCTGGCTTTCTGCCCCAGGTTCGTCTGCCAGTGGATATTGAGTTCCGTCGGCAGTGACATCGTGGTTCGCCCGCTCCGCACGCCGTCATGTCTGTACTCTGGCCAGTCATCAGCGCCTGCGGCGCCGGTCGCGCTCTGGTACGCCGGCCCGGTCTCCAGACGAACTCCCTGCGCCTTGAGCGCAGCTACATCCGGCCAGCTCTCGGCCGACACGGCCGTGATACCGCGCAGCTGCGCGAAGCACAAACACACGGTCTGGTAGTTGTAGAGCAGGCCGTTGGCCGGCAGGTAGCCAAACGCACAGATCCCGCGCGCACCGTAGAAACCGAACAGGGTATCGTTGACAAAGTCCATGAATTCCATGCCGCCATAGAGGATGTACTTGTCGGTCGCCCGGTCGCCGTAGCAGCGGTGGTAGAGCCTGCCCAGGGTCGTATCAAGCACCACACGCTTCACCTCGACACCGGTGGTCGGGTTGAGGGCCACCCAGCGCGAGAACTCTGAACCATCCGCAATCGCCTCGTGCACCCACACGTACCCGCCAAGGTAGAACGGACGGTCGTTGTCACCGCCGTGGATATTGACAGAGTGCGTGTAGCTCCACAAGGGTGTCCCGTCCACCGCCGAGTACAGGTCAACTGTACCGCTGACAGGGGAGAAAAACGCGGCGATGCCGTCCTTGACCCAGACAAGCTCGTTTGCGGACATCGTGGCTATCGGCGCACGCCACTTCACCTCGCCCGTCGTCAGGTTCTGGCACTGCAGATGCTGCGGTGAGTAGCTGCGGGAGAACAACTCGTTGCCGACGACAACCGCCGGATCGTAGGCACCAGTCCCACCGCTGCGCGTCCACACCCGCTCCCCCGTGGCCACATCGTACGCCGCCCCCGCGCCCTGTCCGACGATGAGCAGCTCTCTGCCCAGCGAGTCCACTGCGTAGGTGAGATGCGAAGTCGATGACCCAATGTTGCTGTAGATCTGGACCGTCTCTCCCGTAGCCCCGTCAAGCGCCACGAACATGCCGCCGATTCTCGTGATCACCCGGTCACCGTGGACAATCATTCGCCGGCGACCGCCCGGGTACTGCGAAATGTTGTCGATGGCACGTTCCCAGAGCAAAACGCCGTTGAATGCATCGCGTGCGCTCAGCACACCGTTCGTATCACCAACGGAGTTCAGGTAGTAGTTGCGTCCGTTCCCCGACATGATGCCGCCGTTGCCCATCGACCACCCGCGTCCCTCCTCAACCCACCCATCGCCTGCTATCCAGCGCAGTCTGTTGGGCGGCCCAATGAGCTGGTCACGCGATTGTGCCTGGCGCGAGGCGTCATGGCGGAACTGCCGCCACTCATCCATTTCCGTGGGATATGGTTTGACATAACGGGCCCAGATGCCGTTCTGGTTGACAATCTCGTACCCACTTACTCCAGCGCCGTCAAGCACCGACCGCAAGGTCGTCTCGTCTGCTTCACCTCCCACGTACATGATACCGTATGGCGCCACTACCCGCAGCACCTCGGCAACCGTGAGTCCCTTGGCGCGAAGGGCGGCAAGCTGATGCGCCACAATCAGGTTGACTGTGTTGTCGGCATACGGAAGCCGGTCGGCCGCCGCGGCCACCGCCGACACCCGTCCGTAGAGGCCGCGCCCGATCAGCAGCGTACGTGCCGCCGTCAACTCGGACGCATCATCGGTCAACCCCTGTACAACACCATCGTACGCACCCAACTCCGCGGTCAGCACCCCCTCACCGCACCCGGCGTGGATACATACGCCTTTGCGCAATCCGGAACTGCCAAGTATCTGCGCAGCAATCGCACTCTCGTTCTGGGCAACTGCTGTCCCTGTCGCACACGCGATTCCCCACCATACCAGCAACGGTGCAGCACGTCCGGTGGCCAGCCTTCTCATGCTATCCCTCCTTGGTTCTGCTGTTGCACCCATGCCGTTCGCACGGTGGCATGCGTCCGCCGCAGCTACTAATAATGTATGGCCATACGGCGGCCTGCACGACGGGGCAATTCTGTCGCGATTGTACTTTATTATGTAATATTATGTTTGCGGCCCGTTGTCCAGTGTTGCCTCTGCCAGCCGTCGCGAGGGCGGCTCGACAGGTCTGAAACGCGGCGGCTGTGTACGCGGCACATCGTGGCTCGCACCAGAAACGAAACCCGGGAGCGCCTACTCGGCTGGAGGCAGTGGCGGTGGAGGCGGCTTGTCCGGCGGGACCTCCCCACTGCGTTCGCGCCGCGGCCGCCTGCGTTCTGCGCCACCCCCCGCACCTCTCCCCTCCCGCCTGCCCCGGCCGGGTTCTATGCCCGGCTCCTGCGGCACCGCCGGACCGTGGCGGCGCAGCCGCCGCATCTGCGCGGGCGTCAGCACCGCGCCCAGTTCATCCGCCAGCGAGTCGAGCACCCGCTCCATCTCCTCGCGGTGGCTCTCGCGCATCTGGCGGAGCCGTGGCTCGTACTGCTTGAGGATCTCGCGCAGCGGCGCACGCTGCTCGGGTCTGGGCCTGACCTGTCGCCGGATCACTGACGCCACGCCGCCGCGGTCGTTAAACTCACGCAGATGCGCGATGCGACGACGGTGCAGCGAGCCCACCACCACCACACCGAGCAGAAACCCCAGCAGGAGCGTCGCGACGACAATCAGCCCCGACTTCATTCTGTTTGACATAGCACCTCCTCCACGTCAAGCGCATACGCACTCTGTGCAACCGACACGAGCGATTGTTCCTGCCCGCTCAGCGATTCGTACAACGTCCGGCCACCGAATGGGACCAGTACCAGCAGTGCTATCGTGGCGGCCAGGGCCACTGGTCTGAACACGGTGAACAGATCCGCTGCCAGCGAACGCTCCCCCACGGCACTCACCTGCGCCATCACTCGTTCGGCGAAGTACGGTCCGAACCCCGGGGACGCGCTTTCGGCAGCGCCGGCCCGCAGCGCCAGCAGCCTGTCACGTTCGACCCGCAACTCTTCCGAAGAAGCCAGGGCGGCATCGAGTTCCCGCCGTTGCTTTCCGCTGAGCGCTGCGTCGAACGATCGTATCAGCAACTCCCGCATACGTGTGTCCATGGCTACCTCTCCGCGTAGTCCTTCAGTTCCTCGGCAAGCATCTTCTGGGCACGCGACAACCGCGACAGGACCGTGCCGAGCGGAATACCCAGTACCTTCGCGGTCTCTTTGGTCGTATGCCCTTTCACCAGTCTCAGTACCACCACGCTCCGGAACTTCGGATCCAGCCTCTGTATCGCCTGCCGTATCTCGCGCCGCTCAGGTCCCGACCCGGTGCTGTCTGCCGTGTCAACCAGCCCGGCCAGTGTGGCCGCGCCGCCGCCCGCCCGGTCCCTGCGTGTGCCGCGCCGTCGTATCTCGTTGTAGCACAGGTTCATCGCGATACGGGTGAGATACGTGCCCACCGCCGAATCCCCCCGAAACCTGTCGAGCGAGCGGTAGAACCTGACGAACACCTCCTGCCCCACATCCTGGGCCTCCGCTCCCACCCCCAGCATCCCGATCACCGTCGCTGCCACCTGTCGCTCGTATCGCTCCACCAACCCCCGAAACGCATCCGCCCGCCCACCGCGCACCTCGGCGATAAGCTCCGCGTCATTCTTGTCATCGTATGGTCCCGACATCTTCCCCGCACAAGCAATCCTGCTCGTACTCGTCGTCGTACTCGTGCTCGCCGTCGCTCCCGTACACCCGTCACGCTAACATAGCTCAGGGCAGCCGCGATACCGCGACCGCCCCGAACCACTCGCGCTACCATCTCCCCGCACCACGTCGCTCACCGCGTGGCCCGCATCGCGACCCGTTCTCCGGCTCCGCGAACAGTTCCTCGCGCTGCTCCGGCGTGAGAATCTTCACGATATCACGCATCGCAAACGCATGCTTCTTCGCCACCTCAACATGCTCCTTCGACTGCTCCTCCACCTTCGCCGCGATCTCCTTGTCCGATGCTCCCGCCTTGATCAGCTCCTGCAGTTCGCCACGCCCTTGCTTCTTCTCGCCGCGCAGTGCCCGCATTTGCTTGTGGAGTGCAAGGACGATCTTGTCGATCTGCTCTTCCTGCTGTTCGGTCAGGTTGCTCACCCGGTGCAGCCCACGCATGATCCCCATGCCCGGTCCCTCGCCTCCGCCGTGCCCCTTGCGCCCGTGCGGCCCCTGTGCCATCGCGGTTCCCGCTGCCATCAGCAGCGCCAGTGTCCCAACCCCAAGTGCTGTACCGATTGTGCGTTTCATGTTCCCATCTCCTTCTTCCCGCGCCCGCGGGTTGTTGTGGTTTCCCGTTCCTTTCACTCATCCACTCATGCGGCCGGCATGTACGTGTCCCTCTGCTTGCCCTCACCCCATTGGACACCAGAATGTGGAGGTTTATTCCCGCCACATGGATGCGGTGTATCTTTGGGGAGCTGCGCCGGGTACCCCCCGGGCAGGTGAAGTGGTCTGTGGTTGTGTTGTTGGGGGGGACCCACAAACGCCCGTTGCACGTTTCTGCCCCCTGGACTCGCCATGGCCCCGTTCTATGTCCAGTGCAAGCAAGTCTTCTGTCCGCACCTCTCCACAAGCGGCTCTGTCATCGCAGTCAACGACGGCACAGTGGTCGATATCGTCGATCGGTGCGACGTACCGCAGGGGGCCCGTGTCATTGACCACAGCGATCTGGTTGCCGGCCCCGGACTCATCGACCTGCATTGTCACGGTGCCGCGGGGAGCGACTTCGCGGACGGCAGTGTCGAGGATACCGAGCGGGCTGCACGCCACCACCTGTCGCAGGGGACCACGTCCCTGCTGGCGACCGTCGCCTCGTGCCCCCCGCCGCAGACGCTTGCGGCGCTGGAATCGACGCGGCGCGCCATGGGCGCCGTGCCGAACATCCGCGGTGCGCACCTCGAAGGGCCCTGGTTCAGCCGCGCCTGGCAGGGCTGCCACCTGCCGCAGTACCTGCGCGACCCGGGCCCCGAAGAGCTCGATTCACTCGAACCCTATCGTGAGCTTATCGGGGAAGTCACACTCGCACCCGAGTTGCCCGGTGCGCTCGATGCCATTCGGCGCTTCCGCCCGAGCGGAACCGTCTTCTCGGTCGGCCACAGCGACGCAACCCACGAGCAACTTCTCGCCGCAATCGATGCCGGTCTGAGCCACTCCACGCACATCTTCAACGCCATGCCACGCGCGCGCCGCAACCCCATCGTGCTCGAACCCGGCGTGTTCGAGTCGATCCTGCTGCTCGACCAGCTCACCACCGAGATCATCGGCGACGCGATACACGTCGGACCGCAACTCGTCGAACTCGTGGTGAAAATCAAGGGGCCGTCGAACACCGCACTGGTCTCCGACGCGCTTCGCGGGGTGGGCGCGGGGCCCGGCGACTACGCGTTCGGGCCGCGTGACGGGCAGATGTGCCGGATTATCGAAGAGCCCCAGGTGGGAGTCGTGCCGGGAAGCGACCCGCTGCGGCTTGCCTCCAGCGCCATCACGCTCGCCGACAGCTTGCGCATCCTCTCGTCATGCACATCCGTGCCGCTCGAGCAGCTCTGGGAGATGGCGTCACTGACCCCCGCACGCATTCTCGGCATCGAGAGCCGCAAGGGACACCTCAACGCCGGCGCCGACGCCGATCTGGTGCTGTTCGACACTGAGATGCGTGTGGCGGCAGTATATGCTGTGGGCAAGAGACAGGACACAGGACATACGGTATAGGACACAGACGAGAGGCCCCCCCATATCCTGCGTCTTACGTCCTCTACCCCTTTCCCAGCTTCTCCAACCGCCTCTGCACGAACCGGACCACCGCTACGTGCTCACACAGAGGGGCGCTGCTCTCCGGCCACTTGAGGAAATCGCGCGCGTTGTTGGCCGCCAGCACCTGCCGGTATCCTGCTACCGCCTCCGTAGCGCGGCCGGCAACATCATGACGGATTGCCTTCAGCAGGCCGAGCCGCTGCCCGGCATCGAGCCGGAACGGCTGTGCGAGGAAATCACTGTCGTTGATTCTCCCGGCGAGCCACGCCGCTTCGTACCAGAGCTGCTGTGCATAGTGGTACTTGTCGCCCCCGCAGAGGCGCTGGCATGCGGTGAGCAGGGCCGCGGTGTCACCCGCAAGCGCGTGCAGTGCCGGGGCGAGGAGGAACCGGGCGAACCGGTACTGCATGTCGACTTGCGAGCGATGGATACGGTTCGCCGCAGCCACCAGGCTGTCGACTCTGCGCACCACACTGTTGTCCCACTCCCTCATCGCCCGGAGGTACAGAACATTGGCGATCTCAGCGTACGAGAGCAGAACGAATCCGGTGTCGACCGGGATCTGGCTGTACCTGCCGAGTTCGGCCAGCGCCCATGAGCGCGCGGTGGTCTGGTCGGGGAACTGCTGCACAACCGAGTCGTAGGCGCCCTTCTCAAACAGTTGCCAGGCGCACGTGCCGCGGCAATCGGGGTAGCGCTCGAGTGCCTCTACCCGCTTGCCCTGCCGGAGCAATGCGGCCGCGCACACGTCACGCTGGTGCGGGTACTGTGCCAGCAGCTCCTCGTCGCGCCCGAGGCGGTAGAGCGCAACTGCGCAAGAGTAGCGCTCATCGGGACACTCCACCAACACCCTCTCGTACTCGCCGTTCCACAGGTACAGGTCCGCCTGGAGGGGCTTGCGCCGCGGGGCATATCGCGCGAGTTCGTCCCAACGGGCCATTCGCCACAGTACACCGATGCAATCGCCGACACGTTCGGGGTACAGCCGCAGAATCGACTCGTACTCTCCCTTGTCGCGAAGTGCGGGGATCACGTTCGCGGCGTAGCGCGGGTAGCGCGCAAGGCATTCATCCAGTCTGCCCAGCCGCCTGAGTGCTTCCCCGCACACCGCCACCATGTCAGGATTGCCCGATGCCAGCTTCAGCACCTGCTCCTCACCATTGAAGTACAGTCTGGCCTGCAGTTCGGTCACCTGGTCGGACACGGTCTTGCGGGTCTGTGCTTCCATAATGGCCAGCGCGCTGTCGGAGCGATGGAGCTGGTGGATAAACAGACGTGCTCTGGCGGCGCCGGTCACTGTCGGGCTATCGTACACCTCTTTCAGTCGGCCGCGCGCCCTGGCGGCGTTGTAGACCTCCTCGTCACTGTACTCCTGTATCGCATCCTCGAACCGGCCCAGTGCCAGCAGCGCGTCGCGCCGCTGGGCCCCTTCAGCAGGAAACTCCTCCACCACCTCACGGTAGCGCCCCAGTGTGAGCAGTGCCGACGCCTGCCGGCCGGCCGCCAGTTCCTCCTGGTCGAGTGCCTGGCGGTACTCACCGACGCTGAGCAGTGCGGCGTGCACCGCCTGTGTGACATCCTGGAAGCTGTCGAGCACTGCTTCGTAGTCGCCGAGCGAGTGCAGAAGGGTGGCCCGGTACGTGCGCAGTTCCGGGTACGTGGTACGCAGCTCGGCAAGTGTGATCTCGCCTGCCCCGAACAGCGAACCCACGCCGCGCCCCAGGAACTCGTTTGCGTCGGGATCAACCCCGAACACCCGGGCCAGCGCAACCATGCGCATGCACTCACGCTGCACCCACCGCGGGGCAAACCGGGTGCTGACCGAATCGGCAATCCATGTCCCGGCCAGCTCGTTGAACACCGTGGTGCGGGCGGCAGTCATCTCCAGAAACGCGCTCCTGAGAATCGGATGCCCCTTGAAGCGTATCGCCAGCTCGCGGTACGCGTCCTCTGCCGCGGCCGTGTCACCGCGCGACTCCAGAATACGCGCACGCTCGTTGCACGCGAACGGGGCGAGTTCGTGGCGCGGGTACTCGCGTTCGAACAACAGCAGCTCCTCCAGTGCCCGCTCGACACTGTCGACCTTCGCCAGGCACCGTCCGTACCTGAACCACGCGAACCGGCCCACGTCGTTACCCACGTATACCTCGGCAAGCTCTCGGTACTTCGACAGCGCATCCCGGTAGTACCCGAGTTCGTAGAACTGGTCGGCCGCGGCCAGCGGCGAGACCTTGAGGGGGAGCGGGTGGTAGTAGATGCGGATGTTGTCGATGATCTGGCGGCGGTGGAAGTTGCACTCGAACCCGAACGTCTGGTGCCCCTCCCCCTGCAGATCATCGGCGTCCCGGTACTCCATCACTCGCGTGCCGTTGAGGTACAGCCGTACCGCGCGCCCCTCCTTCTCCATGCGCATCCGGTATGTCCTGCCCACCACCACGGCTTCCGGCAACCGCGCTTCATCGACCATGCCCGAGCGCATGCGGGCGAGCTTGAGCGAGTACGGATCGCTGAACCCACCCACGTGAAACATGTACCCGCCGTAGCGGTTGTCACCCGCGATGAAGCAGTTGACGTTGCCGTCACCGACCACCGGTGTCACATCCCACTCGACACGAATGTCACCCGGGATCCGGTGCCGGTACGCGATGTTCTCGTAAGCCCAGTCCGCGGACGCGTGCAACGCGCCGTCCACAACCAGCCAGCTGCCGCTGTCTCCGAGTGCCACGGGTGCGGCGTTCTGCCAATCGTAGGAGCTTACGGCTCTCCAGTTGCGAGCCAACTCGACCGTCGTGGTACCCGAGAAATCCTCTACGGCGTACCGTCGCCAGGTTACCATCTCCTGGATCTTCTCGTGCAGCAACAGTGTCGCGATCGCAAACACCGCGGTCGACAGCCCTGCCGACACCCAGAACAGCCGCCGGTTGTGCCGGTACCAGCGCACGAACCGCTCCACCACACTCTCGCGGTGTGCACTGACGGCCTGGCCCGCCTGCCATCGTTTCAGATCCTCGGCCAACGCGGCCGCCGACTGGTAGCGTCGGCCCGGGTCGGGTTCCAGCGCTTTCATCACAATCCCCAGCAGCGCCCGCGGCACCATCCGACGCTCGCTCTCACTCAGCACGTCGATACGCCCCGCACGCTTCTTGTCCCAGAACCGCTCCGGGTCGTCATCCCACGTGGGGTGGCGCAGGAGCAGAGAGTGAAAGAATGTCGCACCCAGGCAGTACACGTCGCTGCGCCCGTCCGCGTGCTCCCGCCGTGCCTGCTCGGGACTCATGTACGCCGGCGTGCCCAGCAGCGATCGCTCGACTCCTTCGAGCGGGCCCTCCCGGTGCATCGCGCTCCCCCAGTCAAGCAGGAGCACTTCACCGTAGCGGCCCAGCATGATATTGTCGGGCTTGATATCCTGGTGGATGAATCCGCTGTCGTGCGCGTACGCCAGCGCGTCACACACTTTCAGAAACACCCGCACCCGCCCGTCCACGGTGCCGAACTCCTCCGGCACCTGCCGCCCCTCCTTCGCCGCCCGAATCGCTTCACCCAGCGAGCATCCCTCTATCTTCTTCATGGCGAAAAACAATTCGCCCTTCGGCGATACGCCGATATCGTACACCGGCATGATATTGGGGTGCTGCAGTGCCGCGGTCACACGCGCTTCGTGGAGAAACCGCTGGGCGACACTCTCTTTCGAACGGTTGCGGCCGCTCAGGAACTTGACCGCTATCTCGCGTTCGAGACTGTTGTCACGCATGGCGTACACGCGGCTCGTGGCGCCTTTGCCCACCTGCTGCAGGATTTCGTAGCGACGCGCGGCGCGGGCGGGGTCGGCGCGCAACGGTTCCGGAACAACCTGCGAATCGCCGAAACTCGTAATAGTGGCAGTCGCGGTCCGATCGCGGTCGGAGGTGGCCGACCGGTCGGTGTTGGTTCTCTCGAGGAACTGCTGCGGCGTGGGCTCGCTGGTCTCGTCGGTCTGGGTGTGCTCGAGCTGGGGATCCGGCCGTTCGCGGTGCGACTGGGGCTCATCGGGATGTGCGCGCGAGTCCGCCATCTGCCGATCCCCCCGCCATGGAGTTGCCGCGCGTGCTACGCTGCGTGGTACTTCTTGAGGTACACCTTCCAGGTGCTCTCGACCAGCGACTCCACGCTGCTGCGTGTCGCCGACCAGTTCAGCCGGTCCCTGGCAGTCCGCGAGGTCGCATACAACTCAGCCGGGTCGCCCACGCGCCGTCGCACCACCCGCGAGGGGATCTCCCTGCCGGTTATCTTCCGCGCGATGTCGAGCATCTCCAGCACCGTCGTGCCCGTCTCACTGCCCAGGTTGACTGTCAGGCTCGTATCCTCTTTGTCAATTACCGCCAGCGCCGCAACATGCGCTTCGGCCAGGTCGCTCACGTGAATGTAGTCACGGATACAGGTCCCGTCCCGCGTCGAGTAGTCGTCGCCGTACACCTGCAGCTCCGGCCGCATCCCCACGGCGACCTCCATGATGATCGGCAGCAGGTTGGCCGGGTCGCGCTCGAGACTCGTGACCCGACCCTGCGGGTCGTAGCCCGCTGCGTTGAAATACCGCAGCGCCGCGTAGCGGATGTCTTTGAGCTTGTCGTACCAGCCGAGCATGTGCTCGATCTCGAGCTTGGTGTAGCCGTAGTAATTCTCTGGTTCGGTGGGATGCTTCTCGTCGATCGGGAGGTACTTGGGCGAGCCGTAGACCGCGGCCGACGAAGAGAACACGATACGCCGCACGCCGGCGTCGCTCGCTGCGTTGAGCAGGCTCACGGCGCCGCAGATATTGTTCACCGAGTACTTCTCGGGTTTGATCATCGATTCGCCCGCCGCCTTGAACGCGGCCAGGTACACCAGCGCGTCACAGCCCGCCTGCATGGTGCGCCCCAGCGTGTCCCCGTCCAGCACGTCCGCTTCCACGAACCGCGCCTCGTCACACAGCGCTTCACGCGACCCGTGCGACAGGTTGTCGTACACGGTAACTTCGTGCCCGTGGTCCAGCAGCGCCCGTGCCACGTGGCTGCCGATGTAGCCTGCTCCGCCGATAACCAGTACTTTCACCCCGGCACCTCCGCCTATTTCTTCTTCGCCAGTGCTGCTTTCAGCGCCTCGCCGAATTCCGACCCCGACGAGTCCGGTTGCGCCGCCTTCGATGCTTCTACCTGCTGATGGTACTCCTGGGCCGCTTTGCTGTCCGCCTCGGCGCTTTCGACACCGTACGCAAGCGAGATGCGGCGCCGCTCCAGGTCAAGACCCACCACCGATACTTCGATCTCCTCGCCCGGCTTTATCGCGTTGCGCTTGTCAGGAGCGATGTTGGGGATCGCCAGCAGACCGGTCACCAGCTCGTTCAGGTCGACGAAATACCCGTATTTCTGCTTCGAGGCCACTTTGCCCTTGACCACCGAACCCAGCGGGAACTCCTGCGGCACCGTTTTCCACGGGTCGGCCTCGGCATTCTTCAGACTGCACCCGATCTTGCGGGCCGCCGTGTCGATCGACAGCACACTCACGTTCACTTCCTGTCCCGGCTTCACCACATCTTCGGCCTTGCGCACCTTCTGGTCCCAGGTCAGCTCCGAGATGTGTATGAGCCCCTCGATACCCGGCTCGAGCTGCACGAACGCGCCAAACGGCGCACAGCGGGTAATCACACCACTCAGCTGCGCGCCAACCGCGTAGCGGTCCGCCGCAGTCGTCCATGGGTCCTCCATCGCCTGCTTCAGCGACAGCGATATCTTGGAGTTGCGCAACGGTTCCTTCCGCTCCACACCCAGCACCACATAGTCGACTTCCTGGCCCACGGTGAAGTTGTCTTTGAGGTTGTCGGCCCTTGCCCACGATACCTCCGAGATATGCGCCAGACCGTCCACACCGCTCCCGGTATCGATGAAAAGCCCGAAATCGGCGATGCGCGAGATGGTGCCGCGTCGCACGGTCTTCTTCTCCACCTCCGCCGCCAGCTCGTCCAGCTTCACTTCCACGTCACCCTCGAGTAACGGAATGCGCGAAAGCACCACACGCTTGCCCTCCATGCGCGTGATCACAAACGTCATCGAGCGTGACAGGTACGGGTTCAGGTCCTCCACGAACTTGATATCCACCTGCGAGGCGGGGCAGAAACCCGTGGTCCCCATCACTTTCACCTGCAGGCCGCCCTTGTTGATACCGGTCACTTTGCCCTGCACCGGCAGCCTCTCCTCCATGGCCGCCCGCAACTCCGCTTTCGACTGGCTGGCGCCGGAGAGCTGCATGGTAAGCGTGATTGAGTCGCCGGCGGTGGACGCCACAAACGCCTCGATCGTGTCCCCCTCCTTCACCTTCAGCGTGCCGTCCTGCATGCTCACTTCCTGCTTCTTCATCACCGCGCTCGTCTTGCCGTTGATGTCGAAACTGACGGTGTCATCGCCGATCCTGACCACTGTCGCCTTGACCCGCCCGCCGGCTTTCAGTTCCATGCGCTCGGGCTGAGCACCATGCTGGTCGATCATGGCGAGCAGTTCCTGCTGCTCAGCCTTGCCCTCATTTTCTTCCTCGAAGACCGGCATGCTCTCGTTCTCGCTCATCCCACCACTCGTCTTTCCCGGCGCGCATGCGCCGCGTATTGCTCAGAGAAGCCCGAAAATATCATTCCGGGAGTGTGTCCGGCCCGGAAACCGCGACAGTGTCGGGAGCGCGCGGGACCTGGCCCCGCTCACAGATATCGCACACTCCCATTTCCACACCCTCGATATCCCACCGCGCCCGCGCTTCCACCGTGTCGTACAGCGGCACGTACGGTTCGGGCGGCACAAACGGGACCAGCTGCCCCCGGCCCGCCAGCCCGTCGCCGTTGCGGTCGAGAAACCACGCCAGTCGCCCCAGGCTGCCGGGGATCGAATCGAACCTGAACACCCGGTCACCCGTGCGGCTGAGGTGACGAGTGGTGCCGTGCAGCGGCACATACACCCATGTCCGCTGCTTGTCGCTGCCCAGGCACGGTGCGCTCCCCGAGAGTGACAGGCACACGCTGTCGGCCGCCACGGTTACCAGGCGCACCGCACGCTCAACCGTGTCGGCCGGCGAGAGCCCACTCAGATCCACACACGCGCTGTCGGGCACGCTCAGCCGGTATGCGCGGCCGGGGGCCAGGCGTCGCGCGGGCCTGAGCACCATCGTATCGGCAAACCCCGTGTCCACGCTGAGCTTCACGGGCCCGCCCAGCGAATCCTCCAGTGTCAGCCAGCGCACCGTGCACCGCACCGGCTCCGACCACGCCAGGCGGATACGCGGCTCGAGTTCGACGTTGGCAATACGTGCGGGTGAGAGCAGACGCGGGGCGGCGGTGTCGGCCGCTGTGCTTCCGTTGAACCGCACCGAGTCCACCCGCGAGACCGAATCACCCAGCGGAAGTGCGGGCTCCAGCTCGAAACACAACCAGTAGGGCACGAGTGCCAGTGGCTCCGAAAGCGCCACCGCGAATTCCCGCCCTCCCGCACGCGGCACATAGTGCACCACGGAAGGTGCGGTACCGCTGCTGTCGGCCGGGACAACCCGAAGCGAGGGGCGTTCGGGCGACCGTGACATCAACGGCGGACGGTTCCACGTGCCGCTCAGCGTGCGGTCGCTCAGCGGCGTGCACGAGGTTATCCGGCGCGTGGTTGTGTCACTGGCAACCGGGTACAGCGCCACCCGCACGCGCGTTCCCGACACACTCACCTGCCGCCCCTCGCCCGCATAGGCCTGTTCGCGCCCGGGCTGGAACCGGCTGTCCCCGTTGACATCGTCAAACGCGAACAGCTCGTAACTCCCCGGCCTGACATGCTCCAGCGCAAACACGCCGCCACTGTCGGTCTGTGCAAGGTAGGTCAGCCCCGCAAGCAACGCACGGTCCGCCACTCCCGAGTCCACGCGTACAAGCGCCACCTTGGGCTGGTGTGTCCGCTTCTCCGGATCCACCACGCACCCTTCCACCGCGCCGCTGTCCAGGCTGCTGCCGGTGGAGAACACCAGCCGGTACGGCGTGCCGATGGAGTTGCCCCGAAGGTCTTTCAGGGCAGTGGTAATCTCGACATGGTACGTGGTCGAATCGGCAAGCGAATCGCGCGGGTCAATTGTGAGTGTCTTGCCGCTGACACGTGTCTCATAGCCACCGGGCGGGGGCGGGAACACCGTGACCACCTTGTCGGCGTTCTGTCCCGCAATCCATTCCGAGAACGTGACCTCGATCCGACTGTCACGTGCAACCAGTCGGGCGCCCCTGTCCGGCACCGCTGTAACCACTTTTGGCGCCGTAAGATCCGCGGGCCCACCACCGGGAGAAACCTGGTGCGCACAACGCGCCGCCGCTGCAATGGCAACTGCGCACCACAGGCGGCCTGCCCTGCTCGCGTTCATTCCTCGCTCAGTCGTCCCGCCGCCAGGCGGCCGTTCAGCATACCCAGCGCGTGCTTGCTGGCAATCACCCGTCGAGCGGCACGGTCCACGTGCGCCGCCACCGCCGTATCCTCGCGGGCCAGGCGCACAATCGTGGCACGCAGCAGCGCCACTTTCTGTGGAAACGTAATCATCAGCATGTCGTTGCCCGCGCGCACCGCCAGCTCCACCAGGCGCGCGAAAGCGCTGTCCGGGTACTCCACCGGGTGCACCTCCGCACCGCCCACCACGTGCGAGCGCAGTGCTGTTCCCCACAGATCATCGGTCATCACGATCACATCCCCCAGCGCCTCGCGCGCCCACGACACCATCGGCGGGGAGAACACTGCCGGAAGGTGCGAGACGGTGCGGTACTCGATACTCGACATCATCACCCCGTTGATATGCGGCCGCATGCGGCGGAACACGTTCACCGAGGAAGCGATCCATTCTGAGTCGGCGTCGCTGACCGCGATGTCGTGGTCGCTGTTCGTCTCCGCGTCATATCCCGGGAAATGTTTGGCGATGCACTGCACGCCGGCCGCCGCAAACGCCTCGGCGAATGCCGCCGCCGGAGCCACAATCTCCTCTTCCCCGTCACCGAACGCGCGCCTGCGCAGCGCCATGAACGTCTCGCGGCCCGCGGCGTTGTGCGCGGGGTCGAGCACCGGCGCCAGGTTGGTGTTCACGCGAAGCCCGTGGAGTTCGTGGCCGACGGAGGACCAGAAGCGGGTGATAGAGTCGGCGGGCCACATGGCGAACTCGCTGGCGCCGGGAAGCCCCTTCCACCGCTTCATCACCGACAGCCTGTTGACCGTGCCCCCCTCCTGGTCAATGGTCACCAGCACGGGAATCGGCAGCAGGCGCTGAATCGAGTCGAGCTCGACCCGCAGCCCGTCCGACTTGCGCAGCATGTTCTGCATCACCAGTACGCCGCCCACGTCGTGCTCGCGCAGGAACTCGTACGGCGAATGGTACACCAGCACCATCTGGCCGGCCTTCTGCTCCAGACTCATCCCGCTCACCAGCGAATCGACCTCGTCAGCCACGCCTGCGCACAGCGCTCCGAGTGCGACAACGACGGTCCCTGCCCCCACTGCGCGTCTGCAAGCCCTTGCCAGTCTTCCCAATGCTGCCTCCATCCGGACAAACAGCAAAAATACTTCACAGGTGAGTCACGCCCGCCTTGTGAGCTGCGTCACAGTGCCCGGCCCCCCGGCAGCGGTACAATAGATATGGAGTGCACTGTCAGGCGTACCTTCACCAGGGAGCGGGGCCATGCGCGAGATACAGGACAGTGGCTGGCGCGAGACGGATGGGGCGGGTCAGGACACCGGTATCGGCGAACTTGCCGAGGGCAGACCCGAACGCGACAGCGCGATTTGTCAGGACGACATTGTCAACCTGCAGATAGCCCTGCACACGGCAGGCAGTCTCGAAGAGCTGTTCAGGCTGGTGTAGTCAGGGAGGGGGGCCAGGGGGGAGCGCAGCGGGCCGCACGGCCCGCTGCGTCACACCTACCACAACTCTTTGCGGCGCTTGGGGTTGAAGCAGTAGGCCACGGAGCCCACGGCATACAGGTTGCGGATCACCCGCGGAAAATCGGCGTCATCTTCCAACCCGTTGCCCTGGTTGAGAAAACCCGCATGCCCGCGCGCATCGATGATGAAGTACCCGCGCCCGGCACGGATTTGGAGCGACAGACCCGCAACACCGCTGATATCGACGAACGGGATTGAGTCGGCGAGCGACCAGAGGCCGCTGCTGTACGAAGCCCCCGCATTGACTTCCTTGGCCGTGTAGCTGAACACATTCAGACTCAACTGGGGCCCTGCATATATCACCGGCCGGAACCGCTTCGAGTTCTTCAGCAGCACCAGCTTCGCCAGCACCGGGATGTCGAAATTGATGTACCTGCGCTTGATATCCCACTTGATCGTATCGTTCTGGATTGTGTTCGAGTCGAGCAGCTTCCAGCGCAGCCCCTTGGTCGACAGGAGCACTTCCGGTTCCAGCACGAAGTTGGGCGAAAACCAGATCGGCAGGGAGAAACCGGCCGAGGCACCCGCCAGGACCGTCTCAAGGACCGACTCGACCAGGTTGTCGGCAGGGTCAGGACGGTCGGGCCCCCAGGCGGTCGAGATCAGCAGCCCGCCTTTCACCCCGAGATACCACTTCGACGCGGTGGTAGTATCGATGATGCTCTGTGCGCGCACGGCAACGGAGGTCATGGCCAGCATGAGAGCGATACCGGCGACAGATACGTGACGGGTCATTGAGCGGGATCCCTTCGGTTGACCTCAGGAAATATACAATGCACATGGCCCCGGGCAACACGCGCGCACCGCACATGGACTGTGTATATTTGCCCGAAAGGAGGGGATGTCATGCAGACGCATCTTTCACGAGTCCTCCTGCTGGCCGGTGTCATGGTCCAGACCCTCGGCGCCCAGTACGCCATCGAGTCGACCCAGGTGCTGCTGGAGAAGCAGATGTTCTACATCTCCGGCGGCAAGGTCGGGCAGTGCAAGTACTGGTCACTGTACCTCGGACCGCACGAGTGCGACCTGCGGCGCAAATTTCCGGGGGAAGATACCGCCGTGATCCACGCGACGGTGAACTTCGCGCTCATGTCAAGCGGCTACATCACCGGCACCGGTATGGCCGAGAACGGCAAAAAAGTCCACAGCCTGACCGGTTTCTCGTTTGTCACACAGGACACCTCCTGCAAGCTCTCCATCGACAGTATCGCCTGTGCCTGGGACAACTGCAACCAGGTGCGGACCTCGGCGGGCAGCGACGGGTACCTGCGGGTGGACGCGGAAGGCAAGCTGTGCAAACCTTCCGACCTGCTGCTCACCAAGTTCAAGATGGTCAACTACTACGGCGAGCAGGTGTTGCGCAAGGATGCCGACGTGACGATCACGGCGTTCGCGTTCACCAAAGAGGGTATCCAGCGGGCGCTGGCACTGCAGAAGAAAGCGGCCGGGGGGAAGTAGGTGGACGCACGGGCACGGTGGAACGACGGAATGACTGAATGAACTCTTCCACCCCCAAAGCCCGTATCGATTTCTCGTCGCTGTTCTCGCCCGAGGATGTGCTCTGTCGTACCCAGCTGCACACGCGCGACGAGGTGATTCGCGAACTGCTTACCCGTCTTGCGCTCAACCGCGGCATCGGCAACGTCAACGATGCGTTCAAGGCGGTCATCGCGCGTGAGGAGACTCAGGCAACCACTATTGCCGAGGGGGTGGCGATGCCGCACGCGCGGCTCGCCGGCCTGACGGGGCTCACGGTCGCCATCGCAACTTCAATCGACGGCATTGCGTTCGCCGAGGACCGCCGGGCCAACCTGGTGATCCTGATACTGGCGCCCGTGGATGCCCCGGCGCTCTACCTGCAGGCACTCAGTTCCCTGGCACGCATCTGCAGCGACAAGGACATTCCCGGAGCGATCTCCAAACTCGAGAGTGCCGAGGAAGTCTGGAAGTTCTTCGCGCGCGGGGGCATGGTATTGCCGCCCTACGTGTGTGCGGGCGATATCATGGTGCGCCACCCCGTGGCAATCAGAGACACCGATACGCTCAAGAGCGCTATCGACCTGATTGCCGGCAACGACCTGATCGACCTCCCCGTGGTGGACAAGGACGGCGAGCTGGTGGGGAGTGTCAGCGCGCACGAGCTGCTGCGCGTGTGTCTCCCCGACTACATCCTGTGGATGGACGATCTGTCGCCGATCCTCAACTTTGAGCCGTTTGCCAACGTGCTGCGCAACGAGAGCAACACGTGGCTGGCCGAGATCATGTCGCGCGACTACGTAGTGGTGGCCGAGGACGAGCCCGCCATACAGGTGGCCAAGGAACTCACCAAGCACCACCTCGGCCGTGCCTATGTCGTGCGCAACAAGAAACTCGTGGGTGTCATTTCGCTCCAGCACTTCGTCAACACGGTCCTGCGGGAATAGCCGCCCATGCCCCTGCTCCAGAAGCGTTCCGCCTCCGCCGCGCTCACCATCCGCGCCGCTATCGCCATCGCGGTCAGCACCCTGACCGGTACGCTTGTGCACGCGCTGAGCAGTGTTCCCGACATGCAGCAGGTCCTGGCCGCATCGACATTCGTGCTGATCATTGCCGCCACCCTGTTCTTCTGGGAGTTCCGCCTCGCCATCGCCTTCATCGGCATCGCCCTGCTGCTCGGCGCGCGCGTGCTGTCGCTCGAACAGTTCGTGCACTTTGCCGAACTCGACATCATCCTGTTCCTCGTTGGCATGATGACCATGGTGGGGGTGCTCAAAGACCTGGGCCTGTTCACCTGGGTCATCCAGCTCGTTATCAACCTGAAACACATCAACGGGACCCTGTTCACCGTCGTGCTCTGCGTGATATCGGCATTCATGGCGTGCGTGGTTGACGAAGTCACGTCGATTGTGTTCGTGCTCGCGCTGGTGTTCCAGGTCTGTGACACGCTGAAGATCCCGCCGGCCCCGTTTGTGATGATTGCCGTGGTGGCCACCAACATCGGCTCGAGCGGCACGATGCTCGGCAACCCGGTGGGCATCCTCATCGGCACCAAGGCGGGGTTCGCGTTCCACGATTTCCTGCTGTGGTCGATGCCGGTGATGGTGGTGTGCCTGGCGGTGTGCATCGGCCTGTCGCTGCTGGTGTTCCGCGCCGATATCGCCCTGCTCTCTGAGCGGCTGGAGACGAGGCGGTCGATGCAGTTGGGGCTGGGGCCGCTGGTGCGCGTGCCCTATCGCCGCGGGCTCATCATTCTCGTGGGCGCTATCACGTTCATCGCCATGCACCACCGGCTCGAACTCATGCTCGGCGTGGAAAAGAACACCATCCTGATAGTGGCGCCGCTGGCCATTGCGGGCGTGCTGATGATCTATCGGCACAACCGCGCCCGGCACTATATCGAATCGGAAGTCGAGTGGTGGACCCTGCTGTTCTTCATGATGCTCTTCGCGGTGGCGGGCGCGCTCGAGCAGACCGGCGTCACCAGCGGCATCGCCCAGGGCTTCCGCGCCGTGTTCGGCAACCATCCCGCCATGCTGGTCCCCGCGGTCATTGCCATCGCCGCCCTCGGCTCAGCGTTCGTCGACAACATCGTGTTCGTCGCTGCGTTCATCCCGGTAGTCAAGGAACTGGGGGCAACACCCCTCTGGTGGGCATTGCTGTTCGGCGCCTGCCTCGGGGGCAATATCACCGTCATCGGCTCCACCGCCAACATCGTGGCGCTGGGCATGATGGACAAACGCTACCGCACCCAGATATCGTTTGTCAAGTGGTTCCGGTTCGGCGCACTGGTTGGCGTGGTCACCTGTGTCATCGCCTGGCTCGCGCTGCTGCTGATGGCGCCGCTGATGGCGATTGCGGATTGAGGATCGCGGAATCACCACTCCCCGAACAGGTCCTGCGCGTTGCGGTACAGCAGTCGCTGCGCCACGAACTCCGCGGTCTCCCGGTCGTACTCCCCCCGCGCCAGCTTCGCCTCGAGCACGTCCGCAATCCCGTGGCGCGCCTGCAGCGCGTAGCCGATCAGCCCGAACGGCGACCCCGTGTCGGCGCCAAACCCGAGGATCTTGTTGGAGGGGACAGCGGCGAGCCACTCGTCGAGCGTACGCCGCGCCGCCACCGGGTTCATCGCCCACATCCAGCACAGGTCGAGCCACACGTTGGGAAACTGCTTGCCCACCGCACCGAGAAACTCCGACCACGGCCAGGCCGCGTGGAACAGGTCAAACCTCACCGACCTGAACCGCTGCAGCAGCGGGACCAGCCCCTGCGGGTTGCCGCGCCGGATATCGCTCCAGTTGCCGGCCAGGTAGCCCGTGTGGATCTGCACCGGCAGACCGAGCCGCTCGGCACGCGCCACGGTCGAGAACAGCAGGTGGTCGTGCAGCGGCTTCAGCGTGGCCCTGCCTCCCTTGCGCAGCACAGAGAACGCGCGTGCCGCCCGATCCCGCGTCGTGGGCGTGAACTCCAGGTCACGGTGGTAGGCAAGTCCGATCTTGATTGCCGCCAGCCGCCCGAGTTTCTGTGCCCGCTCTGTGTACTCGTCCAGCGCTCCCTCCAGGTCGGCAAGCATGTTGACACGGCACCCGAGCACCTTGCCCGCGGTGCGGATATCGGCGGCGCTCCGGGGCACCAGCAGCGAGTCGTGGCGAAGCGCGAAGTGGATCTGCGGGATGTGCTCGGCGCCGGCGAGCGCGTCCATGTTGCTGATAGGGTCCCAGCACATGTCGCTCACCGACCAGTGCACATTGGCGTGCGCGTAGCAGTCGGCATACACCCGTTGCGGCCCGCGCGTGTCGATATACTCGCGTACCCGGCGCGTGATCTCTTCGGCGTTCTCCCGCGTGTACGCCAGTCCGAACAGGCTCCGGCACCCCAGCGCTGCTGCCTGGCCGTACCCGGTCGTCTTCACGTACTGCCACACATCGAACAGCTGCTCTGGCGTCGCGCTCACGTCCTCCCACGAGCGATGGCTGCTTGTCGCGATGTCGGCGGTGCCGTACTGGATAAACTCCTCGTAGTTCTTCGTGTCCCACGGATGGTGCAGGAAACGGTTCTGGTGGGTGTGGGTTTCGAAGAGAGGGTGTGCGGCGACAACGTCGTGAATGCTCATGGTAGCGTTCCCCTGGCCATGCGGGCTCTCTGTTGGGGGCTTTCGACGGGTGCTGGGGGGCGGGTCCGTGCGCGGTCGGCACGGGCAGGCTGAGCCCCACCCTCACAGTGCCCTGCACCGTCTGTCTCCTGCCAAATATGCACTGGCGCACCTCGTCGCCGCGTCGGTCCCGCAAACGGAGAGGTATTTTGGCCGGTCTGCCTTGAGGAGCATGCATATGCCTACGGTGTTTATCGATGGACACGAGGGAACCACCGGGCTCAAGATCCGCGAGCGGCTCGAGGGGCGGAGCGATATCTGCGTGTCCGAGATCCCCTCGGAGGATCGCAAGAACAACGCGGTCAAGAAAGAGTATCTCAACGGCGCCGATGTCGTGATCATCTGCCTTCCCGACACGGCCGCGAAAGAGTCGGTCGGGCTGCTCACCAACCCCGCCACGCGGGTTATCGACGCAAGCACGGCACACCGGACCGCCGAGGGGTGGGTGTACGGGATGCCGGAGATCGACACGGCTCAGCGGAAGCTGATTGCGGGGGCGCGGCGGGTGAGCAACCCCGGCTGCTACGCCACCGGGTTCGTTGCCGCGCTGCGGCCGCTCATCGTGGCGGGCCTCGTGCCGCCCGACTACCCGGCCACCTGCTGCGCCACCAGCGGCTACAGCGGCGCGGGCAAGAAACTCATACAGGTCTACACCGGGCCCCGCACCCCCGGCGATGCGCTTCACGCACCGCGGCCCTACGCCCTCGGCCTCGCTCACAAACACCTTCCCGAAATGCAGAAGGCTGCCGGGTTGAGCAGTGCACCACTGTTCATGCCGATGGTCGGCGATTTCTACCAGGGCATGACCGTGCACGTGCCCCTCCTGCCGCGGCTGCTGCCCACACACCCGGGACCCTCCGCTATCCACGAGACACTGGCCGCGCACTATGCGGGCGAGCCATTCGTGCGGGTGATGCCGCTCGGCGATGAGTGCGTGCTCGATGGCGGGTTCCTCTCGCCCATGAGCTGTAACGAGACCAACCGCATGGACCTGTACGTGTTCGGCCACGCCGAGCAGGTGCTCGTGGTCGCGGTGCTCGACAATCTCGGCAAAGGAGCAAGCGGCGCCGCCGTGCAGAACCTGAATCTCATGCTGGGGATAGATGAGACGGCGGGGCTTGAATCGTAGCAGAAGATGCGAACCGGCGCCCCCCCTCCGTACCTCCCCCAGGGGAGGCCACCCTCGTCTCACGTGACACGATTCCTGCACAAGCCGCCCGCAAGAATGGCTGCCCCCACCGCCGCTTCTTCGATCCGATCCGACAGCACCGTCTCCATCTGCAGCACCTCTCCCGCCATCTGACGCAGCAGCGGGTTGCGGCGAAGAGCGTTGCCGCTGAGCACGACGCGGGTGCGGCCGGCATGTGCGCGTTCAGGAAGCATCGATTGCAGGTTGGCAACGATCCCCCGCGCAAGCCCGCGCGCGAGTGCCGCCAGCGAGCAGTTCGCCAGGTCGATCCCCTCGATACTCCCTCGAAGCGCAGGGTCGTGGCGCTCGCCAAGAAAGTGAGGGTGCACGGTCAACTCCTCCTTCGCGCTCTTCCCCGCCTCGTTCAGAAGCGCGTACAGTTCGTCTTCCACCAGCTCCTGCCGCCCCGTGTCCTGCAGCATGCGCTGCACCGTGTCGGCCAGCCATTTCCAGGCGGAACCACCGCACAACGATGAAGCCACGCAGAGCAGGCGGCCGCCGGGGTACGGACGGTACTCGTAGGGCGCGTTGCCGCTCAGCGCTTCAGGCCGTGCTCCTGCCGCGCCGACAGAACTGAGCTGTCCGCCCGTGCCAAGCGTGAGGGCCAGCTCGTGTTCCGCATCGCGCAGCGTCGCCAGCAGCGAAGCCTGGTTATCTCCGAGGGCGACGCACACCGGGATGCCCGCGGGGAGCCCGAAGCTGGCTGCCTCGGGGCCGCATAGCTCTCCGGTGATACTGCCGCTCGGAACTATGTCCGGCAGGATGCCATCGGGCAGGCCCGCCGACGCCACCGCGGCACTGTCCCAGCTCGCGCTCGCGAGGTCAAACAACCCCCACGACGCGGCGTTGGTCGGATCGCACACCGGGCGGCTGCACCCGCAGAGCCGACAGACCAGCAGGTCGTGTATCGTGCAGCTACCGACCGCATCTTTCGGCAATCCCCCGTGTGCCTGCAACCACGCCAGCGTGGCGCACCCGTAGCCGGTGCGAAGGCGGTGCCCGGTAGCGTCAGCCAGCCGTGCCAGAAACGCCGCATCGCAGCGCCGGTCCTGCCAGTTCACCAGTCTACCGCACGCGCTGCCCTCCCGATCCACCAGCACCACCCCATGCATCTGCCCGCTCACCCCTACCGCCGTGAGCATCGTGCGCACCGCTAACGGCAGTCCCGCCACGGCCTCGCGCGCCGAGTTCAGCAGTACGTCAACCTCCTGCTCCACATGCCCTTCGGCAAGCCCTCCGACTGAGGCGCCATGGACACGGGAGCACGACGCCAGCACCGTCCCCTCAGCATCCACCACCACTGCCGCTGTCTTCGACGTTCCGATATCAATCCCCAGAAATCCGCTCACGAATGGCCGTTCCTATGTGCTAATTGTGCTATACAGTACACCACATCGACCACCTGCCCTGCGCGCCACACAGCATGCGCCCCTATATTACAAAATAGAAACGCGGGACTGACGGAAGCGAACAATCTTTTCGGTAGCCGCCGCATCCTACATCACCCTAATGGACCAACCAGGGGGGTTCATTATGCGATGCCGTATCAGTGTTTTGTCTGCCGCACTTGTGGCAGCGTTCGCCGCAGCAACTGTCGCGCAGGTGACAGTGTCGCTCCGGCCCGATTCCACGTACCAGACGATCGAGGGGTTTGGGGCCCACGGTTCGATGAATGTGTGGTGGAGCGGCGGGCCGTTCTACAACAACGACTTCCTCAATCTCGTGGTCGACGATCTGGGCATGACCATGAACCGCAACGAGTTCTACCCGGACTACGAACCGACCAACGACAACGGCGACCCCAACACGCTGGGGTCATTCAACACCAACGGCATCTTTGTCAACAAGCAGAAGGGGTGGATCAACGCGTTGAAGGCGAAGGCGGATCAGAGCGGCGAGCCCATCCGTTTCATCGCGACGTATTGGTCGCCGCCGGCCTGGATGAAAGTCAACAACAGCGAGGTGGGCGGCAATGCGGCCACCAATATTCTCAAGACCGGTGTCGAGGCTGAGCTTGGCGAACTGGGTGTGGCCACGGTCAAAGCCTACAAGGACCAGTGCAATATCGACCTGTACGCACTGAGCATGCAGAACGAGCCGGCATTCGACGAGCCCTACAACTCGTGCGTATACGACGCGACACGCTACCGGGATGTGTTCAAGGTGTTCGGCCCGCGCGTGCACGGCACCTACCCCGATGTGAAGCTGTTCGGCGCCGAGCACATGCTCGCTCACTGGGGGACGTTCGAGGGCCAGCTGTTCCAGGACCCCCTGGCTCGCGAGCACATCGGCGCCTTCGCGGTGCACGGGTACAGTGACGGCGTGCACCCCACCCCGACTTCCTCGGCGGTGCTGAAGTGGCAGCAGGCCGCACGCAACGTGGATCCTTCGGGCAAGGGTCTCTGGATGACCGAGACCTCGGGGTACAGCGACTCGTGGACTGATGCGTTCCACCTCGCGGAGATGATCTACGCCGGCCTTCGTCACGGTCACATGAGCGCCTGGGTGTGGTGGCAGCTCAGCGAGAACACCACCAACTCCGTGTATGTGTTCATGTACAACGGCAACCCCACCAAACGCTACTATGTCCACAAGCAGTACGCGCGATATGTGCGGCCGGATGCCGTGATGATAGGTGCGCCGGTGAGCGGCGATGACCTCGTGTTTGCCGCTGCGTTCTATCACGCGCAGCAGCACACACTTGCGATCGTGCTGCTCAACGCCAACAGCGCCTCGCGCACGGTGACACTCTCGGGCAGTGACCTCCCCTCGTTCCAGTCGTACCGCACGAGCAGTTCGGAGAACTGCGTGAGCGCCGGTGCGGTCACTACCAGTGTCACGCTTCCCGCAAGCTCAATCACCACGCTGTACGGCACCGGCTACAACCCCTCCACGCCGGTCATCGACCCGGCAACGGGCCGCGTGAACCGCGCCGGTCTGGCGGCGCACGGCGATGCGTACGTGTACGCGCTTGACGGCAAGCTGGTGACGGTGCTGCGCGATATCCGTATCGATGACGGCAGGGTGAGCTGGGATGGGCGTGACAGGGGCCTGTCGCGCGGGACCTACTACGCGGTGCTGATTGACGGTACCGGGGCAGTGCGGGCGAACCGTCTCCCGGTTGAAATCCGCTAACCCGCGTTCGTTCAATGGGTTGGCCCCGGGCCGGTCGCTGCACAGCGACCGGCCCGGTTGCGTTCGGTGTCGTATATTCTCCTGTATATGCCCGGCATTCCCACACGCGTCGCTCTCTGCTGCCTGTGGTGCGCTGTTGCAGCGCTCCCGCAGACCGCGCTGCGCATCGTGCGCCCGGCCGCCGGCCAGATAATTACCACTAACTCCCTGCTCATTGAGGCGGAGTGCGATCTCGTCGACGATTCGGTGGTGAGCATGGAATTCATCACCACGTATTTCACCGCGGGCTACCAGCCCGGCAGTTTCATCAGTTTCTACCAGCAGGTGGTGGACTCGGTCCTGCACACCACGCACACTGCGCCCTACCAGTGGATCTGGGATATCTCCGACCTGCAGGATCAGTACCACCACCGCATGAGCGTCGGCGTGGTCGCCTACACCGCCCGGGGTGACACGATCCGCCGGACAGTCTCGGACTTCGTGGTCGATCGCACCAGCGACCCCACGCCCCACCGCGAACTGGTGTGCCGCTACGGGATCCCGCCGCCGGCCGCCGTGCTGAACCCTGACATGCCCGCGGCGCAGTACAAGAACGGCGACAACACGGTGACATTCCAGTGCTGCTGGACCGCCGACACGCTGTACGTGCTCGTGTCGGTGTACGACCCGTCAATCGTGTGCGCCGATTCGCAGCAATACGCACCGCAGCAACGTGCGTGGTGGTACGGTGATGTGGTCGAGTTGTTTGTCGACCCCACGTTCTGCCGCACGTCCCTGGTGGACACCACGACATACCAGCTGCTGCTGCACCCCGACGGCGTGGCGTACGGCGGGTACTGCTCGCTCACCCACCACCCCCTGCGCTTCAACCTGGCCGTATCCGGTGGACGCACCGCCGAGGGCTACGAGGCCCGCTGTGCCGTGCCGTGGGAGCGCCTGGGTCTGCGGCCGCGGCATGGCATGCGCATCGGCTTCGAAGTGTCCAACGTCGACCTTGACAAACGGGACGGACTCTACTCGGTACACACCTGGAGCGGACTGCATATCGGCAACCACCACAACGCCTCGGAGTGGGGTGCGCTGCTGCTCACCGCCCCTCGTGTTCCGACGTGGGCCCGCATCCCCGGGGCCTGCGTCGCCGCGCTGCTGATCGGGGTGCTGCTGTGGGTGGTGTGGCGACGCCGCGCCGATGCCATAGCGGTGGCCCCGGTGTCGGGCGACACGTTCGCTGCTTCGCAGACCGGCCCGCTGGTGGCCTCGATGGTGGCGCTGGTGAAGACTGAGTACCATGATGAGGACCTCAACCTGCAGTTCGTCGCCAGTCGCCTGCACAAGAACCCCAAGTACCTCTCTACGCTGTTCAAGAAGGAAACCGGGGTGAGTTTCACGGCATTCCTCAACCGGATCCGCCTGGAGGAAGCCGACCGGCTGCTGCGCACCACCTCGCTCTCGATATCGCACATCAGCCTCGAGGTCGGCTACGGTTCGTACAAGTACTTCTCGGCGGTGTACCGCAAGCACTACGGAATGTCGCCCTCTGACGTGAGGAGGCAGGGATAGATGAACACGGCCGCTTCCTCCTCAGCCCTCGCCAGAGCACTGGAGTTTCTGCGTGCCAATCTCGCGGTCGCCTGGAGTGACGGCGAGCGGCTTCCCACCACCCAGCAGCTCGCGGGCCTGGCAGAGGTCTCGCGCGGGACCATGGCACGAGCCGTGTCGGTACTGGTGGCTGAAGGCAGACTCACCGCGCGCCGCCGGCGCGGGATCGTTGCCGGTGGGCCGGGCGCGCTTCTCGCCCCCCTTCCCCGCCGCTCGCTGCAGAAGTGGGAGCAGCTCAAGCGGCGTATCGAATCGGAGTTGTACGACGGGGACTTTCACAAACAGACATTCCTTCCCCCTGCCCGCCAGCTCCAGAGCCGCTACGGTGTCGATTTCCGTACACTCAAGAAGGCACTCGAGGGGCTGGTGGAGGAGCAGGTGTTGCGCCCGCACAAACGCACGTACCGTGTGATACGTCCCGAAGAGCAGTTGTCGGAGAACATGGTCGCGTACATCACTCCCCAGGAGCTGTTCCGCACGCAGTACCGCAACTTCCCCGAAGCGGGCGACCTGGTGCGGCAGCTCGAAAGCGAGTGCGGTCGCAGGCGCCTGCTGTTCAGACCACACGGCATGGGCGACATGGAAACGCTTCGCCGCACTATCCGTGACTACCGTGTCCTGGGCGGGCTGTTCTACCAGTCGGGAGCCTACAACCGCGAGATACTCGAAGAGTTCGCGGCACAGCGCAAGCCCACGGCCATGTACGACAACTACAACCATGTCACCACGCGTATCTCCCAGAGCGCACTCACCCGCTATCGCCTGCGCGTGTTCCAGTTCGATGAGGTGTTCGCGGGGGCCGAAGTCGGGCGATTCCTGCTGCGCCTGGGTCACCGACACGTCGCGTTCATCTCACCGTTTCACGGTGACTGGGTGTACCCGATTCGCTACGAGAGCATGCGACAAGCCTTCGAGACCGGCGGCCGCGAGTATTCCGTTGATCTTGTCGCGGTCAACAACCTTCGAGACAGCCTGCAGCGTCGCGCATCCGAGATACTCGACCGCCGCCGCAAGACTGTCGCACAGGCGGACGAGCGCGACCTGTCGCTCGAGCTGGGCGATCTGGGCCTGGTGGAGGGGAGCAACGAAGTCCTCATCAACTGGGCCAGTGAGTCGCAGTCATGGACCATCAACCCCGACCACGTGTTCAACGCCGTGCTCCAGCACGAACTGCAGCCCTTGTTCGAACAGGCGCTGGCCCTTGCCCATCCCACCGCCTGGGTCTGTGTCAACGACGGGATTGCGATACACGCGCTGCGCTTCCTGCGCAGCCACCACATCGCCGTCCCCGGCCATCTCTCCGTGGTCGGCTTCGATAATACCGGCAACGCGTCGTACAACAATCTGACCAGCTACGATTTCGATGTCGCGGCGGTGGCACTGAAGATGCTCGACCACGTGCTCCGACCCGACAGCACGCTGTTCCCTCCCGCCATGCGTATCGTAAACAGTCCCGGCATGGTTATCTCGCGCGCGAGCACGGCACCTCCCGCTAGCGGGTCGCGCTTGCGCGACCGCGTACCACACGTAAGGCATTGACGCGACCGTAGGTTGCGCCAACACGGTCGACCGTGTGGCGTGCGTGTCACTCTATCTCTGTAATAGGATGCGCCTCGCACGGTGCGTGCTGCTGGCACGCGCATTGCGTTGTGCTGTGGCTGTCGCCGACACGAGTGTGCGGCGGCAGAAAGGGAGCGCGGACGTATGCGGCAGGCGGCAGACCCGGGATACACAATCGCATGCACTCTTCCCGCACGTCGCAGCACACCCGTGCCAGCCTGCTGTCCGGACCGGCAGGCAGGACAGGTGACGAACGCGAGTCCCGAACACTCATCAAAATCAAGCCGAAGGAGTTTCAGCATGAAGAGTGGTGTGTTTACCAGTAACGGTGAGTCGTATCAGGTGTCGCAGATCGTGTACGTCGGTCCGGTGGAGGAGATCCCCGAAGAGCACCGCAGGTTCGAGCGGACGCATTCGTTCAGGATTGTCACCACGATCGGCTACTCGCGCTGCTCGTTCAAGAGTTCCGAGACCGCCCGGCACGCACACGGCGCCCTGTACGCCATCATGAAGTCGGCCAATCCCGAGGTGTTCTCGCACGGGACCGAACTGCTCGACCCCGCCCGCATCGTGTGTTTCGGTGACGTGGTGGCGTTGAAGACGCCGCAGGGCGACTACACCCACGCGGTGATTGTCACGATGGAGACGGCTGAGCCGCGCGGGTGCAAGGTGTGGCTGAAGTACAAGTCGGAGGACAAGGCCAAGCGCGGCCGCCGCCTCCTTCAGTCGCTTGTGAGCGGCGCGAAGGCACAGAAGGCGGAGATAGAGCCGAAGGCCGAGCAGGAGACTGCGGTGGCCGTGGCACAGGACGGGCCGAAGGCTGACGCCGACGTGCCGTTCTGATTGGTCGATTGCTGCATTCACTCAACCGGCCCCGGCAGCCCTGCTGCCGGGGCCATACCTGTTGCCCATGATATTTTCGGGATATGTCGTTGCCACACCCGCCTTCCCCGGAGGACAGATGCTGAAGAAACTGCTCGCCGTACTCGCCGTGGTCGCCGTCGTTGCACTGGCCGGGGCCCTGATGTTCACCAGCAGGTATCGCAGGATGGCGCGGGTAATAGAGAATACCGAAATCGAGAACATCGATCTTTCGCAGGTCCCCAACGGGGTGTACGCCGGGGCGTTCGGCGAGTTCGTGGTGGGTATCGAACTGAAGGTGCACGTCGAGGACCACCGCATCACCGCCATCGATGTCGTGTCGCAGAAGGCAGGCAAGGGGTATGAAGGGCTCGAGACAATCGACTGGATCATCTCGTCGCAGTCGCTGGATGTCGATGCGGTGACCGGCGCCACGGGCAGCAGCAAGGTGATCCGGATCGCCGTGCAGAACGCGCTGAGGAGCGCGCCGCGGGTCGAGCCGATGCCAGTAGCTGTCGACAGCGCCCTGGCCGATACACGGTAGGCGGAAACCTCAGGAGGTCACGGATGAACCGTACGCTGTGCGCTGCTGCGCTGCTGTCGCTGCTGTCCACATCAACCGTGTTCGCCCAGGGCACGCTCAGCGGCGAGCTTCGTACCTGGCACACGGTCACTGTCTCGTTCCAGGGCCCCTCGGCCAGGGAAACAGGCACACCCAACCCGTTCCGCTTCTACCGCCTCGATGTCACCTTTGTCAACGGCGCCGACACGTTCGTGGTCCCGGGGTACTTCGCCGCCGACGGCAACGCGGCAGAAACGCATGCCGATGAGGGCAACGTGTGGCAGGTCCACTTCGCGCCCAACGCGACCGGTACCTGGACCTACACCGCGTCGTTCCGCAGCGGCACGGATGTCGCGGTTGCCGCTGATGCCTCGGCAGGTTCCCCCGCATCGTTTGATGGTGCGATGGGGACGTTCACGGTGGATCCGACCGACAAGACCGGCCGCGACCTCCGCGGCAAGGGGATGCTGCAGTATGTCGGTGGCCACTACCTGCGGTTTGCAGGCACCGGGGAGTACTTCCTGAAACAGGGGTCCGACGCACCCGAGAACCTGCTGGCCTACGAGGATTTCGACGACACGCCCAACGATCCCAACCACAACGCGAACCTGCGCAAGAGCTGGAGCCCCCACGCGGGTGACTACGACCCGGCCGATGCGTCCGCGTACACCTGGGACGGCGGCAAGGGGAGCGAATTGCTCGGGGCACTCAGCTACCTCCATGATGAAGGGCTGAACGCGTTCTCGTTCCTGACATTCAACGTGGACGGTGACGATGACAACGTGTTCCCGCACCGCCTGAACAGCTCGACCGCCGACTACGAAGCCGTGGCGGACAACCAGCGCTGGGCAGGCACCGTGCTCCACCATGACCGGTTCGATGTGTCCAAGCTGGCGCAGTGGGAGCGCGTGTTTGCGTATGCGGACAAGAAGGGGTTGTTTCTGCATTTCAAAACCATGGAGACCGAGAACGAGTTGCTCATGGATGGCGGCGACCTGGGGCCGGAGCGCACGCTGTACTACCGCGAGCTGATCGCGCGGTTCGGGCACCATCTGGCGCTCAACTGGAACCTGGGCGAAGAAATCAACGACGCAAGCACACAGCAGAAGACCGACTGGGCGCAGTACTTCCACGACACCGATCCGTACCATCACCACATTGTCATTCACAACGGCTCGAACCACTACGATTTGCTCGGACCGGGCTCGGCGCTGACCGGCTTCTCCCTGCAGACGAACAACGCTGCATTCGTCAACGTGCACGACCAGGTGAAGAATTACCTGAGCCGCTCGGCGGCCGCGGGCAAGCCGTGGGCAGTGGCCTGTGACGAACCCGGGGATGCCACGCATGCGCTCCGGCCCGACGATGACGCGGGCACGTCGCACGAGGACGGCCGGAAGAACGGGATCTGGGGGACATTCATGGCCGGCGGATGGGGCAACGAGTGGTACTTCGGGTACCAGCACGACGAATCCGACCTGACCTGCCAGGATTTCCGCAGCCGCGACCTGTGGTGGGACTACTGCCGCTACGCGCTCGAGTTCTTTGTCAACAACGCGATCCCGGTCTGGGAGATGCAGAACGACAACGACCTGTCGACAAACGCAGACGACTACTGCTTCTACAAGCCGGACGCTGTGTACGTGGTATACCTGAAGGAAGGGGGTAGCACCGAGCTCGACCTGTCGGCCACCAACGGGACATTCCATGTACACTGGTATGACCCGCGCAACGGTGGACACCTGCTGACCGGATCGGTCAGCCTCGTGTCCGGCGGAGACACGGTGTCGCTCGGCAGCCCGCCGGGTTCACCCCTGGAGGACTGGGTGGTAGTCCTGCAGCGCATGGTAGACACCAGAAGCACCCGTCCGGACGGCGTACGCCTGCAGCGTATCTCGGGGCTCAGCAGCGGCCAGTACGGGGACGTGTTCCGTGTCGACGGGGCCCGCGTGACCGGGCAGCGGGCCACTGGCGCACACCTCGTCCAGCCGCGTAGCCCCGGCGCGTATCTCGTGCGCATCGTGCACGAGGACGGTGCCACAGGAATCCGTACTGACCGCTCTGGAAGACAACTCACTCCCGGGCCCTGCCTTCCGGTATGACCCCTTTGGCCTATTTGCGCTAGCGGTCGCCTGCACAGACCTCGCGATGGCCCCCTGTTCCCTGGGTACACTTGGGGAGAGGAAAGGGGGAGAGTACGATGCGTATCCGCACGCTGATCGGTCTCACCGCAGTTTTCGGTTGCTGGTTCACCACGGCCCGGGCCCAGTCACCCACATTCTACGAGCATGACGGTCTTGTGGTGGTGGAATGCGAGTCGGTCGCGCCCGCTCAGTACTGGCAGCTGCGCACCGACAGCTACGTAGTCAAGAGTCCGTACACGGTTGCCGGCCACACGGGCAACGGCTGCTACCAGTTCATGGGCAACGCGCAGTCGGGTGGGGCGGTGGCAGGCATCATGACGTACAGCGTGCACATACAGACCCCCGGGACGTACAAGGTGTGGATGCGGGTGATGGAGGCGCCGGTGGAAACGGGCGCCGGCGACCAGGGCAACGACTGCTATATCAGGATGGTGGGTCAGGTGGGGTGCGAAGGGACGTTCACGAAGTACGTGGTGCTTGACGAGAGCTACCGGTGGTCGTGGAACGTCAAGCTGGAGTGTTCGACACACTCGTTCTCGGATGCGAGCTATGAGCTGGCCGCCGGCACCTACCAGTTCCAGATCGCCGGCCGCTCCAAGTACTTCATCATCGACCGGTTCGTGATGGCGAGGAGCGGCGTTACTGTCAGCCCCGCCGACATCGACCTGCCGGAGTCACCGACCGACCCGAATACTGAGCCGCTCCCGCTGATCACGTACGACATGCGCGGCCTGGATTTCCCGTACACCGGCACCGGCTTTGTGCCGCAGGCCGTCTGGGTATCGCTCGACCCGGCCGATGCTGACCGGCAGGCGACGGTCGGCAAAGCGTTCGCGCACGCGTCGGGCCGCTACAACATCCGCCTCTACTGCGTCGCCGAGGACGTCGGCCGCTCCACCTACCGCCTGTGGGTCGGCGACGCTCTGCTGGGCACCTACCAGGTGCCGCTCACCGACCAGGCCACCGAACTCGGCATCGACTTCCGGGGTACCTGGGACAACGTGCAGGTGAACACCGGCGACGAGATTCGCGTCGAGGCCAGCGCTGGCACGCTCAACAACACCACGTGGACACGCGCGGGATGGCAGAAGGTTTCGTTCATGCCGCTGTTCGACCCGACACGACTGTCGCTCGCCCCCACGCCGCGCGCTCCGGCACGGGCGAGCGCCGACGCGGGGGGGCGGGTGTACAGTCTTGACGGGCGTATGCTCAGGGGTGCCGCGGCACTGGCGGCGAGGACATGCCTGAGTGAAACGGCGAGAGGCACGCGCCATCTCGCAGTGCACACGCAACGGTAGACACAACGCGCAGGGACGCCTGGTGCACTGTTCATGCGGGTTTCAATCGGCAACGACGACCCGCGTCGCGGCGCTCGCGCCATCGACGTTTACCGCACTCACCACCCAGATACCCGCGGACAGGTGCGCGAGTGGGACACTCGCATACCCGTCGCTGCCGGCCACCAGCCTCACTGCGCGCCGCCCATCCAGGCGCACGAGTGTCACCCGGGCGCCGCGGCGGCCGGTGTCGACAACCAGCATGGCGCCATGCGTGCGCGTGAGGAGCGCAGGCAGTACCACCTGCGGTCGTACGACTCTGTCGCCGATCCCCGCCGAGCCCCTGAACGAGGGAAGCGTGCGTTCGTGCATGCGACCGATGTCATCGGCGTTCTCCCCGGCGACACTCGCAAGCCGCCATGTCCCGGGCCCTCCCGAGAACACGACATGGTCGGCGCCGACGGTCACGGTCCCCGCGGCGTCCCAACTCGACGCCGGCGGCTGCCCGGCAGCACCGGAGGGGTACAGCAGGGTCACCAGCGTTTCCTCGGTGCGCGTCGAGGGCGGCGTGATACGAACGAAATCCAGTGCCGCGGTGCCCATCCCCACCTGCGCGTCGGCGGGCGCGAGTGACAGCACATGCAGGCGCCGCGCACTGCCGGTTATCAGTGCGGTCTGCCCCGCCGATGAGATCGTGGCACGTGTCTGGAGCCGCCACTCGAACTGCTCGGCCTTCGGCGCCGCGAGGTCATCGAGCACTACCACGTACTCCCCGCGCACCATCACCATGTGCCGCACGAACCGGCTGAGCAGCGGATAGCACGCAGACAGATCAGAAGCGAGGTAGTGGAACGTGCTCCCCGAGCCAAACGCGTCGTACGTGCCGCGCACGTTCTGCGGTTGTCCTGAGTCGCTTGCCAGTACCGTCGAGTGCTGGCCGGTTTCGGCGAACCCATACCCCGGGTCGTGCACCAGTCGTTCACTGTCTGATACCAGCACGAACGACCCCAGATCGCGGTTGTTGTGCGAGCGGTCGCTGGTCCAGCCGCCGTTGTACGCAAGCCACAGCGGGGGCGTGCTGAACACGGCCTGTCCGGCGCCGCGGAACAGCACCGCTCCCCCGAGGGTGGGCATATCGTGCGGGGCCTTGGGCGACGTGCGCCGCCAGACCAGGTAAAACGGACTGACCCCTCCCCAGTAGAACGGCGCGCCGCCGTAGTCGGCGCCCCACAGCAGCAGCGAGTCGCCGCCGGTCGCGTACGATTCCCACAGCGCGCACAGCGCCGCGGGCGGCCCGCCCTCCCAGTGACGGCTGTCGTAGCCGTACACCCCCTCGAATGTCGACTCGCCCATGTCGTTGAAGTTCGCATAGCACTGGTCGGGACCAAACAGGTGGTGGTACCAGTACCCCGCCATCTTCCCCGACAGTCGTGCCGCCACCCCACGGTCGTCACCACTCACGCGGCTCGCGGCCGTATGCAGGTACGTCGCGAACCGCACGCCGTAGCGGTTGTACATGATTCCTTCGTGCCCGCCGCCGTCACTGAGCACGGTAGAGTCGAGGACATCGACCACGCAGTCGAACGCCGTGTCGGCGGCCTGCGCAAACCGCGGATCCTCGTCGTAGAACGCCAGTGCTGCCAGCCCGCACCCCCCGTGGCACACCCCCGACCAGTTGGTAACCCGGTTGTTCACCCACCAATCGTCGTAGGTGCGCACCGATTCGAGGTACACCAGCGTGGAGCGGTTGAGCACCCCCGAACGGAGCGCGTCACGCTGCGCACCACTCATCTGCTCGTAGCACCAGTCGTACACCAGCGCGCACGCCGCGCTGACCTCGGCGGTGCCCAGGTCGGCCCCGCGGTTCCAGGTGTAGCCCTCGTACCATTGGGGTGCATCAAGAATCGCCTCCACCTCTTCGATTGCCCGGTGCGCATAGGCGGTGTCGCCGGTCATGGCGTAGGCAAACGCGCACGTGCCCGACACGCCCAGCGCTTCCCGCGTGTTGCTGTAGCCATACGTGGCTTCGCCCAGGTGGCGGTCGGCGGCGTTGCGCAGCGCGACCCAGCGCGAGGAAAACGGCTCCTGCGCCAGCCGGTCACGCAGGCCGGGGATATCGGAGGCACTGAAGAACAGGTACGGGTGTTCGCGGGCAACGGGTATCGGTTGCGCCGTGACAGCGGTTGCTCCGGCCCAGACCGCCAGGCCTGCTGCGAGTGCGGCACTGCGTGCGGTACACATGGTGACCCCCCTCACGTAGTGTACTGCATCGGCAGGCAGAATGCACGATGTTACGCGCTGCCGGGCCCCGGGCGCAACTCGATCATCCTGCCCGGCCCCCGGGCAAACTGCTGGAACATGTGCGTGATCTGCCAGCTCTGCAGCAGGGTGCCGCGCGAGGGTTGGCGCTTCTCGAGGATTGCCGTCGCGAACTCGTTCACCTCGTCGTAGTAGCCCAGCAGAAACAGCCCCTTGCTGTACAGTTGCCCAAGCTGGAACTCTGGCTCCCACAGCGCCGTGGTCGTTCCGATCTCGCCGGTGAAATAGTCTGCTTTCGCCCCGTAGCCTTCGGGCTCTGCCCCCTGGTCGGGCACCGGCCCCTGGAAACAGTAGACACGGCAGTTCTCCACCACGACCGTCCGGCACTTCGTACCCACAATCGTGTGCCGCTCCACACCGCCCGCCACACCCGAACCGCCCTTGGTAAACGCCATGCTGCACACCCGCCCGTCATCATACTCGAACGTCGCCACGCCCGAACCGGCGCGCGTCCGGTGGTACACCAGCCGCTGCGGCATCCCGAACCAGTAGAGCATCTGTGAGGCCGGGTGGCTGAAATGGTCAAGAAATCCTATCGTGCGGCGATCATGCGTGCCGCTCCAGAACGCGTCAAACTCCTCCATCGCAGGGATGAACTCCTCACGCTGGATCAGCAGCAGCGTCGGATCGCCAAACGCCGGGTCCTCAATCAGCTTCTTCGCCTTCGTCACCATCTGGAAGAACATGCGCTTGAGTCCGCATAGCACGATGCGACGGTTGGCTTCGGCCGCTTCCATCATCATCTCCACCTCTTCAGCGGTGTTCGCCGGCGGCTTCTCGATGAACACGTGCACACCCATGGTGAGGCAGTCGGTGGCGATCCGCGGGTACTGGATCCGCCCGGCGCGGTCGTAGCCGACACACACGAACACCGCGTCCAGCTTCTCACGCTCAATCATCGTCCGGTAGTCGGTGTAGGAGCTGTCGGCCCCGAACTGCCGCGCGTACGCCGCCGCCTTGTCGGCCGACAGGTCGCAGGTTGCGACCAGGTTGACCGGCGTAAACTGGAACACCGGGTACAGGTTGCGCGCCGAGTGGCTGCCGCAGCCGATGAACCCGGCCCGCACCTGCCGCCCATCGACCAGCTCCCCGCGAAATCCGAACCTCATCTGTGTCGCCTCCGTGGACGTTTGTAGTGCCTCTGTGGCCGTCACTCCCCGTCCTTGCACACACCCGTAATCTATGGTATCATCGTCCTGAGAACCACATAATGGGTAACTGGATATATGGATAATTGTACTGCGCAGTGTGAGTGCCAGTCGGCCGACCGGGCCGAGCGGCGCTACCCGCACCGCATCGCCTGGCGCCGCCTCCCGCTCGCCCTCGTGCTCCGCCTCGAGTCCGGGGCCTACGTGGTCGATCTGCGGCACGAGCGCAGCACCGCGCGGGCCTGGGATGTTGTGGTGATACCGCCCGAGACCGAGCACCGCATCCACATGCCTTCACCCGGTGTGGCACTTGTCAACTACGCACACATGGCCTACACGCTCGAAGCCGGGATCGACCTGTTCCGCGTGCTGCGGGTACCGACGGTGATCTCGGGCACGCGTGCCGGGCACATGGGCGAGTGTTTGCGCGGCCTCGCGTCCTGCGCCGCCGAGCCGCACGGCAGTCTCATGCGCCACGCGCGCGAGCAGGAACTGGGCTTCCGGCTTCTGCGCTACCTCATCGCCTGTGGCCGCTTCGATCCCTCCCACCTGCAGCACCCCGACCGCGAGCGACTCGAAGCGGTCCTGCGGCATATCGACAGGCACCTCTCGGAGCCAATCACCCGCGCCATGCTCGCGTCGCTGGCCAACCTCTCCGAGTCACGGTTCCACGATGTGTTCAAGGGGGTCATGGGCGTCGCGCCGCTGGACTACGTACAGAACCGGCGCATGCAGCTGGCGCGCAAGCTGCTGATCAACTCCAGCCTGGGTGTGGGCCAGATAGCCATGCGTTGCGGCTACGAGGACCCGGGCTACTTCTCTCGTCTGTTCCGCCGCACCCAGGGCGTGGCGCCCGGGGCGTTCCGCACGTCGGTGAGAGAGAGTGGGTTCTAGTGATTCGACTGCCTACCTGTTCACCAGGAAGCGGTCCCACAGTGCCTCCCCCGCGCCTTCAATCTTGCGGATGTAGCTACCGTTGGGCATGCTGGACGACAGGTCGTCGAGCTTGTCGTACGACGAGGTGGCGAGGAGGCGGCCGCCCAGGTCGTAGATCGACACGGTGGCATCGGGGTCGGTGGCGATAACAGCCTGGCGCTGCGAGGCCATGGGACGGTATCCGAGTGTACGGCCGCTGACACTGACCCCCGCGGCGTACACGGCCAGCGCACTGTCGGGGTAGAACTCGGGCGCGGGTCCTTCGCCCGCAAACGCCCATCGGACGGCCACCGCGCCCCGCACTCCTTCGGTCATCAGTGAAGAGCTTTGGCCGGTGCGCAG
>CAZJJT010000001.1:0-45355 GCA_964546395.1 uncultured Fibrobacterota bacterium | reverse complement strand
TGCCCTTGCCCACCACGCGTGCCGGCTGCTCTGTCGAAAGCCGTCTGAACAGCTCCGCGACATCCAGATCCAGGGCGGCGCACACCTGGAACAGCGTCTCGATAGACGGTGCCACCGCACCACGCTCTATCTGGCTGAGCATGCTTGCGGAGATCCCCGCCCCGGCAGCCACATCCGCCTGGCTGCGCGCGGTTCGCTCCCTGACCGTTTTCAGCAACGCCCCAACCTGGGCAACCCTGGAGTTAAGTAATACTTCACCCATAACAGTAATTATAAATTATTTCTGGCAGTTCCGCAACCCTTTTGTTGCACCCTATCCCTGCCACCTGCCGGCGCCCCGGCGCTGCGGGCAGTTTCTGTGGCGGGGGAAGGTGATCAGCGAGTATTATTTTCCATAGGTTTTGTCCGCCCGCGGCGCATCGTCTGCGGCGGAGGCGTACCCGGTATGACAGGAACAGGTGCATAGTGGACATAAAGAAGATCACTGGTGAGGGCGACAGGGGAGAACTTGGCGCGCTCAAGGGCTTGATACAGAGCGGGGTTGACAAGCTCCGCAGGAAGACCAATCGCGAGGTGCTGGCCGAGGCCGGCTCGGTCGATATCGACAGTGATATCATCGAGGAACGTTCGCCCGACGGGCCACCGGCTGTGGCGTACCGCGGCGAGACCAACCTGGAAGATCTGGGCCGTTCGCGACTGAACCAGACCGATATCGACTCGCTGAAGACGTTGACCGACACGAAGGTCATCGAGATAGCCAGCGGCGATATCGTCGACCATATCCGCCAGGAAGAGATTCGCAGTACGTCACTGGGTAAGAAGCCCGGGTACTACTACAGTGAGATCATATTCGCGCTGATGCAGATCCGCCTTCCGGAAGCCGAAGCGAAGCGGGACTGGCAGGAGATTCTGTCGCACAAGTACTACATGGGCAAGGCGCTGGGGCGCAACCCCGGGATTCATGTCGCGGCGCTCGACTACTACAGCAACATCAAGAAGACACGCATCCATCCGAAGATTATCGATGCGCGTGAGTACGCGGCCACCGCCTCGGCGGCGATCACCGACCAGTTGACCAAGGCGTACAACCGCCGTTTCTTCGATACGGAGTTCCGCACGCGGTTCACGCGGGCGCGCGTGTCGGGTGTGGCGTTCTCGTTGCTGATGCTCGACCTGGACCATTTCAAGACGTACAACGACCAGAACGGTCATATCCAGGGTGACTTGGCGCTTATCGAGACGGTGCGCATCCTCCACACCGTGTGCAGCTGGCGCGATGTGGTGGCACGCTACGGCGGCGAGGAGTTCGCGGTGATGCTGCACGCGCAGCCGCTACAGCAGGCGTTGCGCACGGCCGAGAAGATCCGCAAGGCGGTCTACGACTACCGGTTCCCCAACGAGCAGGTGCTGCCGGGCGGGCGGCTGTCGGTGTCGATCGGTGTCACGTCGTACCGTCATGACATGAAGGCGCCGGTTGACATGATAGAAGAGGCCGATGTGGCGCTGTACCGCTCGAAGGCGGGCGGGCGCAACCGGGTGAGCGCGTTCCTGCCGCCCGAGGACCAGTAGTCCCATGCGCACGACTCGGATCACCGGGGCAACCCGCCTGGTGGGTCTGTTCGGCTGGCCGGTGGCGCACTCGGTGTCCCCGGTGTTCCAGAACCGTCTTTTCCAGCACTACGAACTCGATATCGCATACGTGCCATTGCCGGTTGCGCCGGAGCGGTTGCACGCGGCCGTGCAGGCGATCAGGGCGTGCGGGTTCGTGGGCGCCAACGTGACCGTGCCGCACAAGCGACAGGCGCTCCACTGGTGCGATATGATCTCCGCCGAGTCGGCCGCTATCGGTGCGGTGAACACGCTGTACGTCCGCGACGGGCTTCTGTGCGGCGCCACCACCGATGCCGAGGGTTTTTTCAGGGCGGTGGCGCGCGTGGACAGCACGGCGGTTGAAGGCAACGTGGTCATGCTCGGCAACGGCGGCGTGGCGCGTACCGTCGCCTGTGCGCTTGCGGTGCGAGGCACGTGCCGTTCGCTGACACTCGCCGGACGTAACCCGCAGCGTGTCTCTGCGCTGGCGCGCGAGATCTCGGCGAGTACGGGAACCACGGTGGGCGCTGTCGGTTCTGGTGATCCAGCGTTCGCCGACACGATGGCGGCGTGCACGCTGCTGGTGAACGGTACCAGTGCGGGCATGCATCCCGACAGCGATGTGACCCCGGTCCCGGCTGCCGCGCTTCACCGTGACCTCGTCGTGTTCGACATGGTCTACAACCCTTCCCGCACCCGACTCATGGCCGAAGCTGAAGCCGCGGGGTGCCGGGTGGAGAACGGCCTGTGGATGCTCGTGTATCAGGGGCTGGCCTCGTTCAGGCTGTGGACCGGTATCGATGCCGACGAGCATGTCATTGACATCACGCAACTCCAGGCGGCCGTCTCGGCGCGCTAGGGGAGGAGAGCGCTCGCATGCGGTGGCGTGTCCAGGCCTCGAAGCTGTCCGGCTCAATTACCATCCCACCCTCCAAGTCGCACACGATTCGCGCGGTGCTCGTTGCCAGCCTTGCCGCGGGGCGCTCGAGGGTGCGCCGAGCGCTGCTGCAGGGCGACGGCGAGTCGGCGGTACGGGTGGCGCGTGCGCTCGGCGCGCAGGTTTCGCTTGAGGGCGACACGTTGACGGTGGACGGGTTGGGTCTGGATCTCAACCGGGGTGAGCGCGAACTCGACTGCGGCAACTCGGGCACGTCGATGCGGCTCTTCGCCGGGGCCGCTGCGCTTGGCAGGACAGAGCGGCGTTTTGACGGCGACTCTTCGCTGCGCACGCGGAAGATGCGGCCGCTGCTGGAGGCGCTTGCACAGCTGGGGGCGCGATTCGGGTGCGAGAGGGCCGGTGCCGACGTACCGTTTACGGTGCAGGGGCCGATGCGCGGCGGGCGTGCAACGGTGTCGGGGGCTACCTCGCAGTTCGTGTCGAGCCTGCTGTTCGCCTGCCCGCTGGCCTCGGGCGGCACGGTGTTCGAGGTGAACGATACGCTCAACGAGAAACCATATGTCGAGCTGAGCCTGTGGTGGCTGAAGCGCCTGGGGGTACGGTACGAGGCGCTCGACGGGTTGCGGCACTTCGCGTTCGAGGGCGCACAGCACTACGAACCGCTGTCGATGGACATCCCGGCCGATTTCTCTTCGGCGACGTTCGCCGCGGTCGCCGCTGTCCTCACGGGTTCGACCGTGACGCTCGGCGGGCTTGATTTCAGCGATCCGCAGGGAGACAAGGCGGTGTTTGAGTACCTTGCGCAGATGGGCGCGACGGTGGTGCGCATGGCGGATGGCGTACGCGTTGGCCCGGCGCGGCGCCTCGTGGGCGGGGAGATCGACCTGAACGCCACGCCCGATGCGCTGCCGGCGATGGCGGTGCTGGCTACGGCGGCCGAGGGTGAGACGCGCCTGGTGAATGTCCCGCAGGCGCGTATCAAGGAAACCGATCGCATCGCGGTGATGGCGAAGGAGCTCCGGCGGCTCGGGGCGTCGGTGGACGAGCTGCCGGACGGCATGGTGGTGCGGGGTGGCGAGTTGACAGGGACGACGGTGCGCGGCCACGAGGACCACCGGGTGGTGATGGCGCTAGCGCTGGCGGGGATGCGGGCGCGGGGCGAGACGGTGATACAGGGCGCGGAAGCGGCGACAGTCACATACGCTTCGTTCCTGGCAGACTTCGCGGCGCTCGGTGCACGCATATCGGAGGACTGATGATGGATGGCGGCGTCAGGATGGATATCAACCTGGGTGAGCGATCGTACCCGGTACACCTGGGGCACGGGGCCTCGGGCGAGTTCCCGGCGCGCCTTCGGGAGGTGTGTGGGAACCGGCCGTACGCGCTGGTGACCAACACGACGCTGGCGAAGCTCTACGGGGAGCAGATTGCGGTGTGGCGGGAGGCACTGGGCGTGCGGGTGGTGCACGCGATGCCGGACGGCGAGCAGTACAAGACGCTTGCGACGTGGCAGGGCGTTCTCGACAGGCTGCTGGAGGAGCGACTGGGGCGAGACACCGTGGTGATTGCGTTCGGCGGCGGGGTGGTGGGAGATATCACCGGGTTTGCGGCGGCAGCGTTCCTGCGCGGGGTGGATTTCGTGCAGGTGCCGACCACGCTGCTGGCGATGGTGGACTCGAGTGTGGGCGGCAAGACCGGCGTGGACCACGCGATGGGAAAGAACCTGGTGGGTGCGTTCCACCAGCCGTCCATGGTGTGGGTGGATACGGCGTTCCTGCGTACGCTTGACAGGCGCCAGTTCGTGGCCGGGTATGCGGAAGTGTTCAAGAATGCGTGTATCGGCGGGCGCGGCATGTTCGACTATATCGGGGAGGCACACGAGCGGATTCTCGGGGCCCAACCCGCCGAGCTTGCGCGCGCCATCGAGAAGAGCATCCGTGTGAAGGCAGCCGTGGTTGAGGCGGACGAGCGTGAGACGAGCGGGAAGCGCGCACTGCTGAACTTCGGGCACACGTTCGCGCACGCACTCGAGGTGACGCTGGGGTACGAGCGGATCCTGCACGGTGAAGCGGTGCTGTGGGGCATCGCCTGTGCCTGCGATCTTGGCAAGCGCGCGGGCACGGTACCGTCCTCGGCCGCCTCGGACTACGATGCGCTTCTCGCCAAGCTGCCCCTGCCGAAGCTTCCTGCTGTGCCCGATCCGCAGGCCCTGGTGACCGCGATGGCATCGGACAAGAAGGCACGGAAGGGCGCGCTGCGTTTCGTGCTTCCTGCCGCGCCGGGTGAGTCGGTGGTGCGCGGAGAGGTGCCACCCGAGGCCGTGCTGGCGACCCTGGAAGCAGTACTGAAATAGGCGGTGCTGTTGCGGCAGGGATCGCAACAGAAATGCCGGCGTTGTGTGCCGGCATTGCCGTGGAGGGCCCGGCGACCGCGGTCGCCCCTGAGGCGACCCGCCGCGGGCGGCCGCCCAAACGCCACCCCTGCTCTACGTGAAGGCCGTCCCGACCAGCTCTCTCACCTTTGTCAAGGTCTCAGCCGCCATCTCGCGGGCCTTCGCCGCGCCCTTCAGCCGCAGTTCGCGCACCAGTCCCGGGTCTTTCACCAGTTCATCGCGGCGCGCACGGTGTTCGCGGAAGAACTCCCAGTAGGCCTCGAACAGCGTCTTCTTGGCGTCGCCGTAGCCCATGCCGCCGGCGCGGTAGCGTGCCGCGAGTTGCTCGGCTTGCGCGGGCGCCGCGAAGAGTTTGTAGAGCACGTAGGGGATGCTCTGGTCGGGATCCTTGGGGGTTTCGACCGGGGTGGAGTCGGTAACGATGCCCATGACTTTCTTGCGCAGCTGCTTCTCCGGGCCGAAGATTTCCAGGATATTGTCGTAGCTCTTCGACATCTTCTGCCCGTCGAGCCCCGGCACGATGGCGACATCCTCGCGGATTTCGACGTCGGGGACCGTGAACACCTCGCCGTAGGCCTGGTTGAATTTGATCGCGATATCGCGCGTGACCTCGACGTGCTGTTTCTGGTCCTGGCCGACCGGGACCACGTTCGACTGGTACAGCAGAATGTCGGCGGCCATAAGGACCGGGTAGTTGAACAGCCCGGCGTTGGCGGGGCGACCCTTGTCAACCGCGTCCTTGTATGCGTGGCAGCGCTGCAGCAGGCCGACCGGAGTCACGTTGTTGAGATACCAGGTGAGTTCGGTAACCTCGGGCACGTCGGACTGCACCCACAGGAGCGATCTCTCGGGGTCGATGCCGAGCGCGACGAGATCCATGACCGCATCGGCGGTGAGTTGCTGCAGCACAGCAGGGTCGCTGACCGTGGTCTGGCTGTGGAGGTTGGCGATGAAGCAGAGGAGCGTGCCGCGGCTCTGCGACTCGACCATCGGCCGGATCATCCCGAAGTAGTTGCCGACATGGATGACGCCGGAGGGCTTGATACCTGAGAGAATACGCATGGACAGCAAGACTCCCGATTGGTGATAGTTGTCAGGGAAGAAAAATAACAACCGGGCAATGCGGTTGACCGTTTCGAGTCGACGTATCATGACTGCATGTGCATGAAATACCGGGCAGATGTGGGCGCCTGCTCGCGGGTGCGAGCACCGCGCCATACGCTTCAATGCGCACATGGGCCACCCACACCGTGGCCCACACCTCGTGCTCATTTCCGCTGCTGTCGCTGGCGCAACAGCCGGAGCACCTCAGAGCGACGCGATAGATGGCGTTTTCAGAAGCTCCCGTGGCCGTTTGAAGAACCGTGACGCCCGCTCGGCCGCCTGCGCTGGTGAGGTTGCTGACTGCACCGCGCGGAACAGGTCGTGTCCGAAGGCGAAGTTGCGGCTGTAGAACTCGGTGAATTCCTTGATGCGGCCGAGGCGGCGGGGTCCGGCGAAGTCTTCATCAACGCAGCGCACCATGCGTGCCCACACTTCGGCCGGGTCGACCGCGACGCTGAGCCCCGCGCATTCGGCGAATATCCACGGCCGCACGGCCGCAATACGTCCCAGCATCCAGGCGTTCACCCCGGGGTGAGCCGCTCTGAGCTTCGCGAGGCACGCGGGGCTGTCGATGTCGCCGTTGCCGATGAGCGGCAGTGAAGTCTGCTGCCTGATCCAGGCGAACTCCTCCCAGCGCGCGCGGCGTTTGAGCTTCTCGTTGCTGAACCGCGGGTGCACCACGAGGCAGTCGACGCGGTGGCGGTCGAACAGCTCCAGGCGTTCCACGAACGCCGCGCGCCAGGTGTCGGACGGGTCGCCGAGGCGGCACTTGACAAGCAAGACTCCGTCCCAGGTCTCGCGCAGCGCCCCGAGCACGTGCTCGAGCCGCGGCAGGTCGCGCCACAGTGCCGCCCCGCCCCCCATCGTGCGGATCTCGGGTGCGGGGCAGCCCAGGTTCAGATCCAGGGCATCGGGTGCGATCTCGCGCAGGCGCGCCACTGCCGGGGCCGCGTGTTCGGGCGCGCACAGCAGCAGCTGGTAGACCGTGGGTGGCTCACCGGGGCGGCGACGCAGGAACGGGGATGTCTGGGGGTTCTCGCACGGCAAGCTTCGGGCCGAGAGCATCTCGGTGTAGAGAGCGCCACATCCCCCGAATCCGGCAACCAGGCGCCGGAACGCGCTGTGGGTGATTCCTGCCATGGGTGCGCACAGCAGGGGTGGGGCGAGCGTGAGGGTGCGGATGGTGAGTCGGGGCACGGGTAAGTCTCCATGATTGCGCGAGCGGAATATACTGGTGCTGTGACCACCGGTAGCGCACCACCCGCGCCATTTTCTATGTTATGGGGCGTGATGCAGGGTAGTGCGTGTGCTCGTGAACGCAATCCCCCAATGCGGGGCGGAGGTGTACCATGAGAGTCGTGGGCGGTGGTATTGCAGTGGCGGGTGTGGCGTGCGTGCTGTGGCTTGCCGGGTGTGGCTCGGATGCTCTGCAGAAGGGCGATGAGATTCAGACCGCGCAGGAACTGCGAGTCTCGGGCGAGTCGGTGTGGGAGGACGGCACGACGGAAGCGTTCACGTGTGATGTACCGGCGGGAACGGTGTTCCGGGTGCTCTATCCCCAACGTCCCGGTCTTGACATAATCGAGTGCGAACCGGTGCAGGTCTTGAGAAGCGATGACCCGGACATGATTCTCGATTTTTTCCTGCCGCCGCACCTCAAGAACCGATTCGGATTCAGCAGTTTCTCGATCACGCTCAACGTGGCTGACTTCGGCACGAAGCTGAAGCGGGTGCCGAAGGAGTAGTCACGCTCACGCGTGCGCGGCGCCCAGTTTCCGGTACTGCTCGCGCAGCGCACACGGCAGACAGGGCACGGCCACCGACACTGCCGCCACGAGCGAGAGCCCCACGATACGGTGCCGGGGGTCTGCGGACACCGCAATCATCTTCGTGACCGTACTCAGCTGCGGCCTATCCGCCATCAGGAACATGCCGTTCGCCCCAAGCGCCAGATTCATCACGTACACAAACACGTTGTACAGCATCATCACGCCCGGCGACGTTGCCGCTGACACCGCCAGCAGCCGCAGGCGAAATAGTGGGTGCCGGCGCTTTCGTCGCAGCGCCATCTGGGAGTATTTTCCGACGCTTGTGAAGTGAGACACCTGCACCACGGGAGGTACATGCATGGCCACAGATACTGCAGAGCCAACCAACGCCGGCAACGCCGAGAAGCTCGAGTTCCAGACCGAGGCCCGCCAGCTGCTGCACCTGATGATACACTCGCTGTACAGCCACAAGGAAGTGTTCATCCGCGAGCTGATCTCAAACGCGTCCGACGCACTTGATCGGCTGAGGTTCGAGTCGCTCACCAACCCTTCGATCAGGCAGGACGCGGAGCTGGCGGTGCGCATCCGGCTGAACAAGAAGGCGCGAACGTTCACGATTGCCGACAACGGGATCGGCATGGCCCGCCAGGAGGTGATCGACCACATCGGCACCATCGCGCGCAGCGGCTCCCGTGCGTTCGTGGAGAAGCTGACCGGCGACCAGAAAGCCGACTCAAATCTGATCGGGCAGTTCGGGGTCGGGTTCTACTCCGCGTTCATGGTGGCCTCGCGGGTGAAGCTGGTGACCAAACGGGCCGGCAGCGACGAGCCCGCGGTGGTGTGGGAGTCGGACGGCGAGAGCGCATACACGTTGGGTACCACCGACCGCACCGAACCCGGCACCGAGATCACCGTGTATCTCAACAACGAGGGCAGCCAGTACGCCGAAGACTTCGAGGTGCGCTCGGTTATCAAGCGCTACTCGGACTTCGTCGCGTTCCCTATCTACCTTCCGAACGACAAGGGCGCCGAGGAGGTGGTGAACGAGACCAAGCCGATCTGGAAGCGTAAGCCGGCCGATATCACGCCGGAGCAGTACACCTCGTTTTACCAGCAGGCGTTGGGGGGGTTCGACGAGCCGCTGGACACGATACACGTGGCCGCCGAGGGTGTGATGGAGTACGCGGCCCTGCTTTTCGTTCCGGGGAACGCGCCGTTCGACCTGTTCAATTACGAGCGTCGCCACGGCGTCAAGCTGTATGTGAAGCGGGTGTTCATCACGGACGACTGCAGGGAGCTGCTTCCCGAGTACCTGCGGTTCGTGCGCGGCGTGGTTGACTCCGAGGACCTCCCGCTGAACGTGTCGCGGGAGATACTGCAGCAGAACGCGGTTATCGTGCGGATCCGCAAGGCGCTGGTGAGCAAGGTGCTGGGCCAGCTCAAGGAGCTGGCGGCACAGAAGCCGGAGGACTACGCGACGTTCTGGAAGCAGTTCGGGGCGGTGCTGAAAGAGGGGCTGCATAGTGACCACGAGAACCGCGAGCCGCTGCTGGAACTCGCGCGGTTCCAGTCTTCGGCGGGCACTCCCGACGAGTTGGTATCGCTGCGGCAGTACGTGGAGCGGATGAAACCGGAACAGAAGGACATCTTCTATATCACGGGAGAGACGCGTGCCCTGGTGGAGCGTTCGCCGCACCTGGAAGCGCTGCGGGAGAAGGGAATCGAAGTGCTGTTCCTGGTGGATCCGGTGGACGAGTTCGTGGTGGGTGATATCGGCGAGTTCGAGAAACACAAGCTGGTGTCGGCGGCGAAGGGTGGACTTGACCTGGGGGAGCTTGACAAGGAGGACCGCGAGCAGCAGCAGAAGGCGGAAGGGGAGCTGCGCAAGCTGGCCGAGCGGATGAAGAATGTCCTGGGCGACTCGGTGAAAGAGGTGCGTGTAAGCAGTCGCCTTCGCGACAGCCTGAGCTGCCTGGTGAGCGACGAGTTCGAGATGGGGGCGCACATGGAGCGGCTGATGAAGGCGATGAACCGGGAGTTTACACCGGCCAAGCGAACGCTGGAGATAAACGGTACGCACCCGGTGTTGCGCAACCTGAACGCGATGTACGAGAAGGACGCGAAGGACGAGCGGCTCGAGGACTGGGCGCACCTTCTGTACGAGCAGGCACTCATTGCCGAGGGCACACCGCTTCCCGACCCCCAGACCTACACCAGACGGGTGAGCAGTCTGCTGCTGGCAGTTTCGGACCAGGCGGTCTCGGGCCAGGGCGGGAGCTGAGCATGGCGGTGATTGCGCTACTGAGCGACTTTGGGTACCAGGACTGGTATGTGGGGGCCGTAAAGGGGGCGATCTGCGGCATTGCGGGGCGGGTAGACATCGTCGATATCACGCACGGTGTTCCGATGGGCGATATCCGTGCCGGCGCATATGCGCTGCTGTCGAGCTACCGCTCATTCCCCAAGGGCACCATCTTCGTGGCGGTAGTCGACCCCGGTGTCGGCTCTTCGCGGCTGGGCCTCATCGCGCGCGCAGGCGACTACGTGTTTGTCGGACCAGACAACGGCTTGCTTGCGCCGTGTCTTGCGTTGGACAAGCACCCTTCGGTACGCCGACTCACCAACCCTAACTACCAGCGTTCGCGGATCAGTCCGGTGTTCCACGGCCGCGACATCTTCGCTCCGGCCGCCGCTCACATGGCGCGGGGCGCATCGCTCAACTCCTTCGGCGCCGAAGTGAAGAAGTGGGTCAGTGGGCCGTTCGTACCCGCCAGGACGCTTGCGGACCGTATCACCGGCACCATCTGCTATATCGACCATTTCGGTAATGCGCTGAGCAGCATCCTGCTGAAAGAGGCGCTGGCGGTGTGCGGCAAGCACCCCGTGGTTCGGGTGCGCGGCAGGCGCCTGCCGTTGAAGTTCTACTACGATGAAGTAGCGCGGGGCAAGCCGCTGGCAGTCGGAGGCTCAGCCGGCTATATCGAAGTGGCGGTGAATGACGGCAGTGCGGCGCGCAAGCTCGGGCTGCGCGTCGGCACCACGGTGAGTGTTACTCGAACAACGAAGCGTTGAGTTCAGACTGCCGCGAGGCAGGTGCGAGGGGAACGCCCTGCGGATCGTAGGCGAACTCACAGTCAGATGCCGCGGGGAGTGCGAGGCCCTTGGTCGTGACAAACCGGTATTCGTTGCCGCTGCTTCTCACGACCACCGTGCCTCCGTCACCATCCAGCACCGCCTCACCTTCCGGCTCCTTCAGCCTGGCGATGTTGAGCAGACAGACCGCTTTCTCGAGGCCGTCACCGCGTCCGTAGTTCCAGACCTCGTCGGGCTGCGCCATCCGCGTCCCGTCGTAGATCGAGCTGTTCTCCATGCCCGCGAGCTTCGCGGCCGCCTGCGCGGTATCGAGCTCACGGCTTTCGGCGAGGCAGACCGGGTTGCGCTCAAGCGCCGCTTTCATGAACGGTTTCCAGGCGCTCCGCGCCAGGTCGCGCATCGCGGTGAACGCCAGGTCGACCGTATCGCTACCGCTGCGCTGCTGTTCGAGGCGTTCCAGCAGCTCCTCGCGTGACGACACGCCGTCAAGATCCACCGGCTGCGAGGCGACCCACTGCCTGTCGGTCGCCGGAAGGCGGGGCTCGATGCGGGCGAAGCCGAACAGGTCATCGGCGACTTCCTCGACGTTCAGGCATGTGTGCGCGAGTTGTTTCTTGAGCGCCGCGATGTTGCAGCGGCAGTCGGCCGAGATGCGGTTGGCGCGCAGCCACGCCTCCAGTTCGTCCAGGACGATCCGTCCCTCAATCGGCGATGCGTAGAACTCGTCCTCGTCGATTTCGTGGATCAGCGCCACCTGGGTCTGGTCGCCAACGCGCGCTCTGCTCCCGTGCTCGTACGCAAACACCTTCTCCGCCTCGATGAACCGCGGTTTGCCGCAGCAGCGGTGCGCGAACTGGAAGCATTTCTGGACAGGACTGCGGTCACGCAGGAAGCTGGTGAGGAGCGCGTAGTCGATGTCTGTCTTGAGGAACGCGCGGAGGCGCTGTGCGAAGTGTTCGTAGCGATCGCGCGGCATGGTGGCTTCGGGGTACAGCGTATGCACGTAGCCCGTGCGATGGGCCACGACGGTGATGCGTTCATTCTGGATTGCCCGGCGGGCCTTGGCCGAGAGTTCGGTGCCGTTGTACCACATGGCCTTCGTGACGATGCGGCGGTTGTTGGTGAGGATCCCGTCACGCATGTCCACAAAGTTCTGTGAGTGCAGGGGGGTTGCCAGCAGGTAGATGTCGTCGAGCGGTACACGGCCGACGGTGAACAGCGCCGCGGCGTAGAGCGTGGAGAGCGAGACACACTCGCCCGCGCCGACAACGTAGCCCGGCTTGTGCCGGAACGCATGCATCGCCTCAACCGTCTCGGTCTTCCAGTACGGAATCACCTCGGTGGTGTAGCGGTCGAGTCCGAAGTGGCGACGGATATCGATGTCGAAGTAGTACTTGTCGCCTTCATAGCCGAAGAGGGCGTTGCTCTGCGCGAGCGCATCCTCGTCGACGAAATCGGCGAAGCGGGCGAGTTCGCGCTGCTTGGTGGTGAGTCCCCACGTGTCGAGGTCGAGGTTGAAGGAGAAGTTGTCCATGATGAACTGCTTGACACGCTGAAGCAACCGGTAGGGGTTCATGGTGTCGCGGCCGCGGAACCAGGGGTCATTGCGCCAGCCCCAGACAAGAGGCGAGGCGCTGTTGGCGAGAGCGAGGGCGTAGATCAGCTCGGGAAAGATGAAGATCTCCATGTCGGACAGACTGACCGCCGAGGAGTACTTCTCGAGGCTGCGTGGGCTGTCGGCGTCGTACATGTGCAGTGGTCCCGGTTGAACTGGACTTCCTTCAAGGGCTATTTTGGCTGGTTTGGCCGTATCGCACGGCAATCGAATATACACCCCCTCTGCGGGATTGCCCCAAAAGGCGGAGCAGGAATGCGGACGCTGGGTATCTGTGTCGGGGCCTCTTCGGTGCAGCATGTCGAGGTGGTGGGTGAGGGGCCGCTGGCGACAGTGGTGTCGTGGGGCAGGACCGTGCACGAGGGCAGTCCCGCGGTGACGCTTCCGCAGGTACTCGCGGGGATCGACCGTGTCGGACTCGACCGCGTCGCCGTAACCGGTCGCACGTTCTGCGAGCGGTTGTCGTTGAGCACTATCTCGGAGCCCGAGGCGGTCGAGCACGCACTTGCCGGGCAGTACGGCGCCGGTCCGTTTCCCGATCTGGTGGCCAGCGCGGGTGGCGAGACCCAGTTGTTGTACCGTGTGGGGCCGGACGGCGCAGTGAAATCGGTGCAGAGCGGCAACAAGTGCGCCTCGGGCACCGGCGAATTCTTCCTGCAGCAGATACGCCGCATGGACCTGTCGGTGGAGCAGGCCTGTGCGCTGGCCCAGCAGGGCACGCCGCACCGGATTGCGGGTCGCTGCAGCGTGTTCTGCAAGAGTGACTGCACGCACGCGCTGAACAAGGGTGCGGCCAAGGCAGACGTGGTGGCCGGGCTGAGCCTGATGATGGCGGAGAAGATCCGCGACCTGGCCGGAGAGGTCCCGTGCGAGCGGATGCTGGTAGTCGGGGGTGGTTCGAACAACCGGGCCATGGTCAGGTTCCTGGCCGGGTTCTTCCCGAAGGTTGAGACGGTTGAGCTGTCGGCGGCGTTTGAGGCCTGGGGTGCGGCGCTCTGGGCGCTGTCGCACGAGTGTGAGGAGGTCCCCGAAGACCCCCAGAGCCTGGTCCGGCCCGCGGCTCACTCGTTTGCGGTGCACGCCCCGCTGTCGGGAGCGCTCCGTCGGGTGAGTTTCTCTGAAGGTCGGCGGGCCCGCGCGCGGTCCGGCGACGAGTGCGTGGTGGGGCTTGACGTGGGCTCGACCACCACCAAAGCGGTGCTGATGCGGCGCGCGGACGAGGCGGTGCTTGCCGACACGTACCTGCGCACCAACGGTGACCCCGTTGCGGCCTCGCGTGCCTGCTACCGGGCGCTTCTGGACGTGCTTGCGGGGACCGCGGTGCGGATAGACGCCGTCGGGATTACCGGTTCGGGTCGACAGATTGCCGGTCTGCACGCGTTGAGCGATACGATTGTCAACGAGATAGTCGCGCACGCGACTGCCGCGGCGTACTACGATCCCGAGGTCGACACGATATTCGAGATTGGGGGCCAGGACGCCAAGTACACGTGGCTGAGCGGCGGGGTCCCGTCCGACTATGCCATGAACGAAGCGTGCAGCGCGGGGACCGGCTCATTCCTGGAAGAGGCCGCGGCGGAGACGCTCGGGGTCCCGGTCGAGCAGATTGCCGAACTGGCGCTCCAGAGCACTGCCCCACCGGACTTCCGCGACGAGTGCGCCGCGTTCATTTCGAGCGATATCAAGCTGGCAGGTCAGGAAGGTGTGGGGCGCAACGATATCCTTGCCGGGTTGGTGTACTCCATCTGTCTGAACTACCTCAACCGGGTGAAGGGGTCGCGGCCGGTGGGCCGGAAGGTGTTCATGCAGGGCGGGGTGTGCTACAATCGCGCAGTGCCGGTTGCCATGGCGGCATGCATGGACGCTTCGATCGTGGTGCCACCCGAGCCGGGGTTGATGGGGGCGTTCGGCGCGGCGCTGGAAGCGCGGCGGAAGCTTGGCAACGGGGAGGCCGCGCGGGGAGTGTTTGACTTGGCGGAGCTGGCGCGGCGGGACGTGAGTCGCGAGGAGCCGTTCGTGTGCGCCGGCGGGGCCGAGAAGTGCGACCGCAAGTGCGAGATCGCGCGGTTCCGGGTAGACGGGAAGGTGTATCCGTTTGGCGGCTCGTGCGACCGCTACTACAACCTTCGTGTGCACCGCACGGTGGACGCTGCCAGGCTCGACTTTGCCGCGCGGCGTCAGGCCCTGCTGTTCGACACGTACGCGCCCGTACACGAGCCGCAGCACGACAACGGGCGTAGCGTGGCGCTCAACCGTTCGTTCATGAACCACTCGCTGTACCCGCTGTTCGGCACGTTCTTCGCGCGCATGGGCTTCCGGGTGGTCCTGGGCGCCGAGCCCGAGCAGCGCGACCTCTCTCGCGCATCGGCTTCCTTCTGTCTTCCCGCCCTCGTCGCACACGCTTCGATGGTGGCGCTTCTGCGCGACAAGCCCGACTACGTGTTCCTGCCGCAGGTCATGCAGATCCCGGTGCCCAACGTGCCGACATTCAGCCGTCTATGCGTGTTTGTGCAGGGGGAGCCGTACTACCTGAAGGCGGCGCTGCGTGACGAGTTCGCGGGGTCGGCGACGGCGCTGCTGTCACCGGTGCTGGTGATGGACCAATCGTACGAGCAGGCCGAGGCAGCGATGGTCGACACGGCGCTGCGGATGGGTGTGGCGGCCGACCGCTCGCGCGAGGCGTGGCGGCAGGCCTGCTGTCGGCAGCGTGCGTTCGAGCGTGACCTGCTGGGGCTGGGTCGCGAAGCGCTCGAGTACCTCACCCGCAACCCGGACAGCCTGGGTGTGGTGCTGTTCGGCCGGCCGTACAACGCGATGGCGCCCGAAGTCAACATGGGGATCAGCCACAAGGTGGCCTCGCGGGGCCACGTGGTGCTGACCATGGACATGCTGGACGCAGACAGGTACGAAGTTGCGCAGAGCATGTTCTGGGCCTCGGGCCAGAAGATCCTCAAGGCAGCGCAGGCGGTTGCGGGCGACGACCGGTTGTTCGGGTTCTACGTAACCAACTTCTCGTGTGGCCCCGATTCATTCGTGCTGAGCTATTTCCGCGACACCATGGGGCGCAAGCCCTCGCTCACCCTCGAACTCGACCAGCACACGGCCAACGCGGGGATCGATACACGTATCGAGGCAGCGCTGGAGATCATGCGCGGCTGGCGGCCCGCAGAGCCGGCCCCTGCCGCGGTGTTCAGGCCCGCGCGCGTGGTGTCGGGACGGCGGCTCGAGGTGGTGGACTCGGACGGGCGGGAGTTGCCGCTGAGCTCACGGGACGTCGAGATCCTGATCCCTCCCATGGGCAGGTTCTCAGCTCCCTCGGTAGCCGCCATCATGCGCAGCGTGGGCATGCATGCCCGCGTGCTGCCGCCAGCCAGCCGCGACACGCTGCTTGCCGCCCGTCGCCAGGCCACCTGCAAGGAGTGCCTTCCGTATCTCGTTACTTCGGGTTCGTTCCTGCAGTACCTCGACGGTTCGCGTGAGGCAGATCGAGTCAGCCTGCTGTTCATCCCGACCGGAGGTGGTCCGTGCCGTCTGGGGCAGTACCGTGAAGCGCTCGGGAGGACCATCGCTCGCCGACGTGACCGCAACGTAGCGGTGCTGACGGTCACGGACGAGAACGGCTACGCGGGCCTGGGAGTCCGGGCGCTGCTCCGGGCGTGGCAGGCGATAGTGATTGCGGATGTGTTCGAGGATATCCGCAGCATGTTGACAGTGGCGGCGAAGGACCGTGTTTCGGCGCTGGCCGAACTCGATGCGGTGTGGGGGGAGTTGCTGCGGCACTTTGAGGGGCGCGTGTCGGTGAGACTGACCACGGTGCTGTCGCTGGGCGCGGCCCGCCTTGCGCGGATTCCGCTGGCCGTCGCGCCGGAGCGCGTGCCAGCAGTCGCTGTTGTGGGTGAGTACTACGTGCGCAAGGAGGATTTCTCGCGCCGTGATCTCATTGACTACCTCCACCGCCACGGGTTCATGGTCCGGGTTGCTCCGGCCATGGAGTACCTCTGCTACAGCAACTACAACATCACGCGGGGGCTCCAGGAAGGGACGTTCACGCTGCTGCAGCGCCTCAGCCACCGCCTGAGGGCGGGCGTGCAGGACTGGTGGGAGAAGCGAATTAAGAGCATCCTTGCCCGCAGCGGCCTGTACCGCTTCGAGATGACCGAGGTGGAGCGTACGATAGCAGGCGTGCGCCACCTGGTAAGCGAGCAGTTCCGTGGTGAAACGCTGCTGACCGTGGGCAGCGCGATGCGCGAGATAGCAGAGCACGCCTGCGGCGTAATCTCGATTGGTCCGTTCGGATGCATGCCCTCGCGGATGGCGGAGGCGATTCTGCGGGGGGAGATGGATGCTGCCGGGAAGGCGCGCATGCCGGCGTGGACCCGCTGCGCGGCTGAGCTCGAGGAGTCGACGGAGTTCCCGTTCCTGTCGATCGAGACCGACGGCAATCCGTTTCCGCAGAGCGTCGCTGCGAATCTCGAAGCGTTCGTGCTGCAGGCGCGGCGGCTGCACGCGAAGATGGCGGGAACGTTCAGTTGTTCTGATGTGCCAACCCTTGGAGTCCGGCAGCCATGATTATCCACATGCTTTCCAGCGCCACGCCTGAGCTTGAGCAGCGGGTTATCGATCGCATTACCGCGGCCGGGTTCGGATACGAAACGATTCACGGAGCCACAGGCATCAATGTCATCGGGGTCCTTGGTGATACGAGCAGTGCCGAGGAGAGCTGGTTTGAGGAGCTCGACGGGGTGGCGAAGGTCACGCGGGTCACCAAACCGTACAAACGGGTGTCGCGCAAGACTCCCCTCGACCAGAAGACGGTGGCGGTTGGCGAGAGCGTGGCAGGGGGGGGCGACGTGGCGGTGTTCGCGGGCCCGTGTTCGGTGGAGAGCCGCGAACAGCTCATGGCCACTGCCGAGTATGTTGCCGCGGCCGGGATTCGCGTGCTCCGTGGCGGCGCGTACAAGCCGCGCACCTCGCCGTACAGCTTCCAGGGCATGGGCTTGGAGGGTCTGCAGCTGCTGGCCGAGGCACGGGAGCGGTTCGGCCTGAAGATCGTCACGGAAGCTACCGGGCTGCACCGCCACGTGCGAGAGGACGGGGCGCTGGAGAAGCGCAGTGTGCTGGAGAATGTGATTGAGTATGCCGATATCATCCAGGTAGGTGCGCGCAACATGAAGTCGTACGGGTTCCTGCAGGAGCTGGGACGGCTTACCCAGGACCGCAAGACGCCGATTCTGCTCAAGCGTGGCGAGTCTTCGACCCTCAGGGATCTCCTTCTTGCGGCCGAGTACGTGGTGGCCAACGGCAACCCGAACGTCATGCTGTGCCTGCGGGGGATCCGGACCTTCGAGGACGCGGAATTCCAGCGCTATACCCCCGACATCGGCGCGGTGGCAGTACTGAAGCGCGAGTGCAACCTGCCAGTCTTCTTCGACCCCTCGCATGCCACAGGCTACCGTGAGAGTGTCCGCGGTGTGGCGCTGGCAGCCGTGGCGGCAGGAGCGGACGGCCTGCTGATCGAGACCCACTGCGATCCCTCGAATGCCAGGTGTGACGGTGAGCAGAGCGTGACGAGGGAGCAGTTGGTGGAACTGGTGGGGGTGGTGAAAGACGTGGGGGAGTGTGCCAGAAGGCAGACAGCACGTGGGATGTAGGGAGCCAGCTGCCCCATACGCCGCATGCTGAACGCCGCCTACTGCCTTTCCACCTCCACCTCTCCGCTCAGCGTTGTCCCTTCTTTCACCAGCGCCTGCTTCTTTCCCCGGTTGACCACGTTCACGTCCCCCTCGGCAATTACCCCTCTTTCGAACACCACGTCGCCGCTCACGCTGAATGCGGTGCACCCGCGCAGCGAAGGCACGCCGTGGGGGAAGCGGGCGGAGAAGTCGGCCAGGCGGGTGTAGCAGGCCTTGTCGAGCGAGACGGTGATGCCGGGTGTGCTCTGTTCATGGAGACGAAGGCGGTAGTCACGTTCGAGGACGTAGCGGTCGGAGCGGACCGCGAGCAGGTCGGAGCACTTCTTGACAGGCAGGAACCGGCTGCGCGGCACGAGCACGGCTCCCGCGTTGTTGAAGACCCCGATGGCCGCCCCCATGGCGCTTTCGAGCTGAAAGACTTCGGGCGAAGTGCGGGAGGCGGGGTCGAGCGGCTTGGGGTTGACGATGAGCGGGAGCGGCAGGACCTCATCGTGCTCCCGAAGCGTTCGCTCGAGCCTGTCGAGGTCGATCCACAGGTTGTTGGTATTGAAGAAGCGGTGCCGGGTGATGTCCTGGAACGCGTCAAGGTCCTCTGCGGGGCACTGGGCCGACTCGCGCAACAGCAGGCGTCCGTTGGCGCCGCGCGCGATGTGTCCGCCCTTGCTGTCCATCGGGGTCCGCTCCGCCACTTCCATGAGAAACGCCTGGCCGCTGCTTGTGAAGTGGCCGAGGATGCGAGTGTCGAGGAGTGCTCCGAGGTTGTCGGAGTTTGACACGAACAGGTAGCGGATGCCCTGGCGGCGCAGCAGCGGGAGCATGCGTGAGGTAATCAGCGCGGGATAGAGGTCTCCGTGTCCCGGCGGGTTCCATTCGAGCGCGGGGTTGCGCGGCCAGCTGACGGGCTGCAGCGATTCCCGTCCGACTTTCGGGAACCTGTGCTGCATGAACCGCAGAGGAAGGCCGACGCTGATATCGGGGTAGCGCCGCAGCAACGCCATCGTGTCGCCGTCGGTGGAGTAACTGTTCATCAGCACGAACGGTGTCCGTACGTTGTACCGGCGGCGCATCGCGCGGAGCTGCAGCACGGCGCAGTCGAGAAACGACAGCCCGTTGTGCACTTCGATGAGCGACTTGGCCTTCGACAGCCCCATCGAAGTCCCCAGGCCGCCGTTGAGCTTGACTACCGCGGTCTGGCCGAGCGCGGCCGCACCCGCTGCTTCACAGTCTGCGAGTTCCTCGTAGCGAACGATATCGGCCTCGCCCAGCGGCGAGAGCAGCTTCTCGGGTATTGTCCCGGTGTCCCCGGCGAGCAGCAGGTCGTAGTACCGGTGGAACGTGCGCACGACCACGTGCGGGAGCCCTGCCGCACCCATCTTCTGTTCGAATGCCGCGAAGTCGCTCATGGTGCGTTCCTCAATGCCCGGGGCCGTAGAGAACGAAGAAGCTGGCGATGTATACCGTGTAGAGCCCGAGAAGCACGATGCTCTTGCGGCGGGTGAGCCGATAGCCCGACCACAGCATGATCAGCATGGCGCCGACGATGACGAACATGCTGGGATACATGAAGTAGATCTCGCGGCGGCCGAGGGCGAGCGGGTTAGCGATGGCCGAGGCACCCGCCACCCAGCAGATATTCAGGATGTCGGCACCGAGAATGTTGCCCACCGCGATTTCGCCGTGACCCTTCCGTGCGGCCACCACACAGGTGGCGAACTCGGGTATGGACGTTCCGAGGGCGACAAGCGTGAGGGCGATCACCGCATCGGGGATATTCATGAAGTGCGCAATGGATGTGGCGGAGGTAACGATGAACTCGCTGGCAAGCACGATGCCCGCGAGGCCCAGCGCGAACATTCCGGCCAGCGCGCCCATCCCGGCCCCCTCCGGTGCGTCCACCTCTTCCATGATCATCTCTTCAGAAAGCACGCCGCGGCGGTACTGGCGGTACAGCAGCAGCAGGTAGCCGGCAAACATGCCGACCAGCACTGCGCCCTGCCACCGGTTGAGGACTCCGTCGCGCACCACGAACGCAAACAGCGCCACCTGCACGGCCACGAGGAACGCACCGGAAGTGCGCAGGATCGCGGGGATCACCATGATCGGCCCCGCGGCAAACAACCCGGCGAGCCCGAGCCCTACACCGTCATCGCAGATCACCGACCCGATCGCGTTCCCGAGTGCCATCTCGGGTGAGCCGCGCAGCGCGGCAATGAGTGACACCGAAAGCTCCGGTGCGGTAGTGGCCAGAGAGACGAGCACGATGCCAACCACGAGCTTGGGAACCCTGAACCGTCGAGCGATACCCACCGCGCTTTCGACGAACAGGTCGGCGCACTTGGCAAGCACCGCGAACGCGATCGCGAGCACGAGCAGGGCAACCAGCACGTTCTGCTCTATGAGCGGGTCAAGCGCGTGCAGCAGCGGCATGATTCCGTGGTACCCTTTCCTGTGTCACAGCACCCCGAACAACCGTCTGAGAAAATAGGCGTAGAACGCGAGCATGATGAGTCCGGGCGTGCGGTTGAGTCGCTGACGCCGCCAATGACCACGCCCACCACGAACGGCGGGATACCCAGATGCGGGCCGATGCGCTGGGCATTGTCCACGAACCGATCCGAAGACCAGATGAGAGCGGCCAGGCTCACCACAAACACGGCAGTCCAGGAAAGAAGATCCATGCGGGCCCGGAGAGAAACGGAAGGATGATCTGAGGGGCAAATATACTACGGCTTGGTGGCAGGTGCACCGTGACGGCGCCGTCGGCGGCGGCGCTGCAGCGCACCGTACGTCACCACGGCAAGGTAGACGAGTCCCGCGAGTTCCACGATGGTGGCGCCCACCGGCAATTCGGGGGCATAGCTGATCACGAGTCCGCCAGCGGTGAGCGCGAAGCACAGCAGCGCCGCCGACCACATCATGGAAGACAGTCGGCTTGCCGCGTAGGAGACCGTGGCGGCCGGAATAGTCAGGAGCGCGATGACAAGCACGATTCCCACGATCTGCGCGAGGAGCACCGTGGTGAGCGCCGTGAGTATCAGCAGCACCATCGTGTACGTGCCGGATGGGATCCCGCGCACGGTGGCCGCTTCCTCGTGGAAGCACACGGCGACCAGGCGATTGTAGAACAGTGTCACGAGCGCCACGATGACCATGTCCAGCACCGCCATCACTGCCAGGTCCGCCGGCGACACCATCAGGATACTGCCGAACAGGTAGCTCATCAGGTCCTGGCTGTACCCGGGCGTCTTCATGATGAACGTGATGCCGATCGACATGCCGAGGGCCCAGGTGATGCTCAGTATCGAATCGAGTCGTTCACGCCCGTAGACGGTGGCCCAGGCGATGATGAGCGCGGCGATCAGCGAGGCGATGATGGCGCCGGCAAGCGGTGTGGCCCAGGCGACGCCATAGACTGTCTGGAGGTAGCGGGCAGCACCCATCCCGCCAAGAACGCAGTGGGCAATGGCGCCGGCCACGTAGGTGGAGCGGCGCACCACTATCAGGCTTCCCACCACACCCGAAGCGACCGAGGCCAACGCGCCGGCGGCGAGTGCGTATTGCAGGAAGGGGTAGTGGAACAGGTCCACGAAGAACCGGCTCATGAGGGATCCTCGGCATCCAGGTTGGGCTGGGCCGCATGCGGACTGCTGCGCGACAGGGTCGGGTCGAACACGTGGCAGCTCACCTCGTGGTGCAGCACGGCCATGTCGCCGCCGCTGGCACGGGCAACGATGTCGGGGTGCAGTTCGCGGATGGGGTTCATCGCGGCAGTGCCGTTGACGCACAGCACATGCGTGACCGTGCGGAGCACCATGTTGACATTGTGTGACACTGACATGATCGTCAGTGTCCTGTTGAGTGTGCTGAGCAACTGGTGGATGGCCTGCTCGCCCTCGATATCCACGTTCGCCGTGGGCTCATCAAGCAGCAGCAGGCGCGGTTTCCCCGCCAGCGCCTGGGCGATCAGCACACGCTGGCGCTGGCCCCCCGAGAGCTGCGCGAAGGGACGGCGGCCGAGGTCTGCGAGTCCCACCGCCACCAGTGCTTCTGCGGCTGCCTCGCGGTCCGCTGCGCGGTACGGCCCGATACGGTTCCTGCCCGAACGCCCCATCAACACGATGTCCATCACGGTTGCCGGGAACCGCGGGTCATACTGCATGTGCTGCATGACATAGCCTACCGCACCCCTGCTCGCCTCAGGGCGCCCGCCGAACACCTCAACGCGGCCGCGGTGGGGACGCTCGAGGCCGAGGGCGAGGCGAAGCAGCGTGGTCTTGCCGCCGCCATTCGGGCCGACCACCCCGACGAAGCTTCCCGGGTGCACCGCGAATGAGAGGTTGTGAAGGACCTCGTGGTCACCGTACGAGAAACACACGTTGATGAACCGTACGACCGGTTCAGTGTCGGGAGCGGGAGTTGCGGCAGACGGCTCAATGGTCACGGAGTGCATCCTCGATTGCCCGGGCGGTCTCGGACATGCTCTGGAGGTAGTTGCGGGGGAGCGGGTCGATGGGTACTACGGCACAGCCCATCTGTGCGGCCACCGCGCGCGCGCTCTTCTGCGAGAACTGCGGCTGGACGAACATCGCGGCGGGGTGGTACTCGTGGGCCAGCTCGATAAGCCGCGCGAGAGACTGAGCACTGGGCTCCTTGCCACCTGTTTCGACCGCGATTTGCTCGAGCCCGTACTGGTCGGCAAGGTAGCCAAACGCCGGATGGAACACGAACAGCTTTGCGCCGGCATGCGGCGCGAGGGAACGCGTGAGCCGCTGGTGAAGCGAGTCGAGGTCGGCGGCAAGCGAGTCGTAGTTGGCGGAGAACACTGCAGCGCCGGCGGTGTCTATCTGCGAGAGCACGTCACGGATGGTGGCGGCCTGCCGCGCGGCGAGCACGGGTGACATCCAGACGTGCGGATCGGGTACACCCGCTTGGTGGTCCTCATGACGGCCATGGTCGTGACCGACTTCGCCTTGTTCGTCGTGTTCATGCCCGCCCTCCATCGCTCGCAGCACGATACCTTCACGCAGGTCGACGATCGTGATGCCGCTGGCGATCTGCGCGATGCGCTGCACGAGTGTTTCCTCGAACTCGATGCCTGCCCTGAACAGCACGCGCGCCTCACTCAACTGCGCTATCTGCGACGGTGTGGGCGAATAGCTGTGAGGGCTTTGGCCAGGGCCAATGAGTGTGTGTATCTGGAAACGGTCACCGGCAACGCGTGTGGCAAGGTACTCGTGCGGCAGGATACTGACGAAGGCGACCGGTGTTGCGGGGTGGGCGACTGGCGACCGCGAACACCCGGCGAACAAGGCGGCTGTCGCTGCGGCGAACGCGGCGCACGCATATCTCACATGCTTCATGGACCGCAATATACCAGTGTTGCATGCGGCATACTCCAGCGGTGCACGGGCCTGACATGCGAACACGTCAACCGCGGCGCGAACGATATTGGGTACAGCAAGGTCCACCCACTCCAGCATGGGTCGCGGCCGTGGAGGACAGGTCTGGTGGAAGTCCGTCAGTTTTGCGCCGATGATGAGTCGAGGGTGGTCCAGCTCTGGAGCGATTGCGGGCTGGTGGTGCCGCAGAACGAGCCGCACAGGGACATCGCGCGCAAGGTCGCGGTGCAGCCGGAGCTGTTCCTGGTGGGCGAGTACGAGGGCCGCGTGGTGGCAACGGTGATGGCGGGCTACGACGGGCACCGGGGTGCGCTGAACTACGTGGCTGTTGCGCCGGACATGCGCGGCCGCGGGTTCGCTCGGCTGATTGTGGACGAAGCGCTGGCACGGCTTGCGGCGTTGGGCTGCCCGAAGGTGAATATCCAGGTGCGCCGCTCCAACGCGGCCGTGATGGGATTCTACCGTGCGCTGGGGTTTGCGGAGGACAAGGTGGTGGGGATGGGGAAGCGGCTGGTGGATGACCAGGGCGATTGAGCACGCATGCTATATTGGACTGTCGACTTCTCGCGCTCATCCAGACACCCCCCCGACTGGTTTCGAGAGGGCTTCACCATGAGGACTGCTACTACGTTCTGCGCAGTGCTTGCGTTTGCGGGTTCGCTGTACGCCCAGCTTCCCGTCTCCATTACCGGGCATGTCACCGGACCGGGCAACGCCCCGCTCGAACAGGTGCGGGTGTGGCTCATGATGGGCGACGTGATGGGCGCGACTGATGCCGACGGGCTGTACACGCTCAGCGGGGCCACACGGGTGAGCGAGGGTGCGGCAGTCGCTGGTCCGCGGGCCGACGTGGCCCTTGAGCGCGGCACGCTTCGCTTCCGTCTCAGGAGCCCACAAGCCGTGTCGGTGAGCGTTCACGATGTTTCGGGCAGGCTGGTGCGAGAGGTGGCACGGGGTACGTACGGCAGCGGTGAACACCGGCTTGCGCTCGGCACGCGCCTTGGTGCGAGTGGGGTCCGCCTGGTCCGCTTCGAGAGCGGTCCCGGACTGACAGTGCTGCGCATGGCGACGGTGGAACGCGGCGTTCCGGCATGTGCCGTTCGTGAAACGGGGCATACGGCCGCGCGCGAGAAGCGAGTCTCGGTAGGCATGGATACCCTTGTGTTCACGGCGCTGGGCTACCAGCAGCTGATCATGTCGATTGACACACTGGAAGGCGTGTACGACGTGGCCCTGCAGGCCGCGACAGCGGTGCCGGCCGTCAACGGCATGCGACAGCTCGACAGCGGCACGTTCATGATGGGTGGGCTGGGCACCGAAAGCCCGGCGGCTCCCATTCACCAGGTGACGCTCACGGAGGGGTTCTACATCGACACGACCGAAGTGACACAGGAGCGCTACCTCGCGGTGATGGGTGTGAGCCCGCCGGTGGTGCGCGGGTTCTCCTACGACCACCAACTGCCGGTGGAGAGTGTGACCTGGTTCGACTGTGCCCTGTTCTGCAACGCACAGAGCCGGACCGACGACCTGGATACGGTGTACGAGTACACGGGCCTGACCGGTGTGCCCGGGTATGGGTGCAGCGCCATGGCCGGACTGGTGATCCACCACGACCGTGACGGGTTCCGGCTGCCCTCCGAAGCACAGTGGGAGTACGCCTGTCGCGCGGGCACGACGGGTGAGCGATACTGGGGATCGGTGGACAGCAGCACGTACTACGCGTGGTTCCGCGACAACAGCAGCGACATGAGCCACCCGGTTGCCCAGAAGCTGCCCAATGCATTCGGGCTCTACGACATGAGTGGCAACGTCTGGGAGTGGACCAACGACTGGTGGCACTACTATGCGGCCGATCCGCAGGTGGACCCGACCGGCCCGGTGAGCGCGGGCACGCAGCGCACGCGCACGGTGCGCGGCGCAAGCCAGGACAATGACACCACAAACCTGACTTCGTACATGCGCCAGATGTGGTTCAGTCCGGAGTTTCGCTACATGACCATCGGGTTCAGAACCGTCAAGCCGCTGTGAACGCGCTGCGTTCGTCGCGGAACCGGCTCTGAGGAGTGCTCCGGCGGGGGGAGCCGATATGCTCGCGCTCACAGCGTGAGCGACACCCCCTTGGCTGCGTCGACCGTGAACGATGTTCCTCTCGCGTTGCTTTCCCAACTGCGCACACCGCTCCGCGCTGCGGGCCTGCGGGCGCGCATGCTCTTCAGGTTCACCACTACCTCGAACGGCGCCGGGTCGATGCGCAGGCGCAGCCCCGAGCTGGTGCGGCGCGCCGAGGCCCGCAGACTCACCCCACGGTCGGTGAACTGCACCGACCCCTGTTTGCCCGGGTAGACATCGAGTCGGATGCGACGGGGCACGGGGCCCTTGAGATGTTGGGGATTGTGGATGTAGCGCGGGACGAGGGCGCCCCCACGGACGAACACCGGGATACGGTTGAGCGGCGCCGGAACGGTTGCGAAGCCAGGTCCCTCGACAACGCTCCCTTCCCGCTCGAGCGCACACCACGTTCCAGCCGGGAAGTACACCGGCCGTGAGCGTGTCCCGTCGCCGATGACCGGTGCGACCAGCAGAGAGTCGCCGAGCATGTACTGGTCGTCGAGGGTGTCGACGTTGGGCTCGCGGGGAAACTCGAGCGCCAGGTGGCGAAGGATCGCGACCCCCGTATCGCAGGCCTGCTGTGCGCAGGCGAGCAGGTAGGGCATGAGACTGTAGCGCAGTTTCGTGTAGTGCTTGACAACCGCGAGTGCGGTATCGCCGTATTCCCAGGGTTCGCGCGGCGTGGTGCCGTGGAACCGCGAGAGGGGCGAGAGCAGTCCGAACTGCGACCAGCGGATGTAGAGCTCGGGCGAGGGCTTTGGTCCGGTGAATCCGCCCATGTCGTGGCTCCAGAACGGCTCGCCCGTAAGGCCCGCCGACAGCCCGCCCCGAAGGCAGCCGCGCATCCCCTTCCAACTCGCCTGCGTGTCGCCAGCCCACGTGCCGGGATACCGCTGCGTACCGATATAGCCGGCACGCCGCCAGACAATTCCCTCGCCGCGAACTTCCCTTGCTGCTTCGTACGCGCACTCCGAGAACAGGTGCAGGTAGAGGTTGTGCAGCTCGCGGCCGGTCCGGCCGTTGTGGAACAGCGCGTCCTCGGGCACCCGGTCGCCGTAGTCAGGCTTGAACACCGAAGCCCCGTCACGGAGCTGGCACCGCAGGTGCTCTTTCCACCACTCGCGCGCATCGGGGTTGGTGAAATCGACCATCCCCACCGGGTTGCCATGCTCCAGTCGTGCCCAGCCACCCTTCGTCGACTTCAGCAGGTAGCCTTGCGAGGCCGCCTCGGCGTAGGTTGCGCCACCTTCGGGGATATACGGGTTGACCCAGAGGTCGGTGTTGAACCCCTGGTCTGTGAATGCCTTGAACATGGCAGGCTGATCGGGGAACCCCTCGTCGTTGCGCACAAAATCGCAGGCATCAACGCCGATCGCGTAGTACCAGTGCGTCTTCATCCAGAGCGGATCGAGGTGGACGACATCGCAGGGGATCCGCTCGGCGCGGATACGCGCGAGCACCGTGTCGACCTCAGCGCGGTTCATGTACTGACAACGGCTCATCCACAGGCCCATGGCCCACGTGGGCGGCATCGAGGGTCGGCCGGTCAGGCCGGTGTAGGCCGCGAGCAGGTCTTTCAGCGAACTGCCGAAAAACAGGAACAGGTCGAGTTTCGGGTCCTGCGTGAGGAATGAGCCGGCGGTGTGCGAGAACGTGCCGATCTCCCAGAAGGAGCGGTAGGAACTGTGGAGCATCATGCCCCACCCCGCGGTGGAGAACAGCACGGGCACGGCCTTGTAGCTCATGTCGGTGGTGTTGCTGCCGCAGGTGTCGGAGGACCAGATCGTCGAACGCGTGCCGGTCTTCTCCACTTTCCCGAACTTCTCGCCCAGACCGAAGTAGCGGCTGTCGATGTCGAGTTTCCAGCTGAGATAGGGGCACGACTCGCGGGGGTTGGTTCGGAACCCCAGAGGCGGGCAGATGTGCTTGCCGGCGATCTTTTCGGTCTCCAGCTCCAGGACAACGGCACCGTTACTGTCGAGCACCCGCATGGTGAACGGCTTGAGCGCCACCTCGAGTGTTCTGCCGGCCCAGGCAAGTGCAACCGACCCCTTTCGCTCGGTCAGCCGGCACTTCGGGCGCTGCGACGGGAGCGCGGGGACCATGGCACTGGTCTCGTCGAACACGGCGCCCCCCTTGGACACCTGCACCCGAAGCGCGGTGTCTGCCAACGGCACAACCGCCAGTTTCGCGCGCGATCCGCCAATCAGTGCCAGATCGAGAGTCAACGCACCATCGTCCATCGCCGCACCGGAGGCAGACTCGACGGTCTCGTACTGGTACCCACCGCGGTGAAACATGCGGCCGTCATCCTGGTAGATGGACTTCTCGGGAAGGTAGTCGCTGGCGTAGGAATCGGAGTCGTAGGAGTTCATGGGAAGGCAAGACGTTGAGTCGATGAGATGTTGAGTTGACAGGCAGCGTGGTTCAGCAGAGTAAGATACAAAGGGGAGGGCGCTGTTGCGGCAGCGATTGCAGCGGAAAGCCCGGCGTGGGTCAGCCGGGATTGGAGCGGAAAGCGCGGTGCCCCGGCCGCCGACAGCGGCCGCTCGGGGCAGCCGCCCAAGAGGTGCTGTGCAGCCTATGTATCCGGGCTTCAGGCTGACTATTTCTGATAGATCTGGGAATTGTGGACATTGATTTAGGGAACGCATGGAGGGTTTCCACCATAGATTCACCCAATAGATCCAGGGGAGGTCGCGTCGATCCAGGGGGACGCGCTGCAGATGGGGGGCAGCGATGCGGCCACACGAAATATCAACACCTTACAGGGGAGGTGTGGCATGAGAGGCATCGCACGGGCAGGATTGGGGCTCGCGCTCACCGTGGCGTTTCAGGTTGCAGCAGTGACTGTGACTGTGACGCACACGACCGAGTTTCAGACGATCGAAGGGTTCGGGGCGCACGGCTCCGAGAACGTGTGGTGGAGCGGGGGGCCGTTCGCAAGCGCGTCGTTCGTGGCCACTGTGGTGGACGAGCTTGGGCTGACCATGTCGCGCAACGAGTTCTACCCGGATTTCGAGCCGAGCAACGAGAACGGTGACGCGTTCGACATGAACTTCTCAGCGTTCAATTTCAACGGGTCATTTATCAACAAGGAGAAGGTGTGGATCGACGCGCTGCAGGCCAAGGCCACGCAGAGCGGCGAGCCGATCAGGTTCATCGCCACGTACTGGACCCCGCCGGCATGGATGAAGGACAACAGCAGTGAAACCGACGGCGGGAGCCTTCGGCCGGGAGTGGAGAACGAACTGGCCGAGTACGCCATTGCCACATACCGGGCGTACAAGGACCGCTGCAACGTTGATCTCTATGCGTTGAGTCTTCAGAATGAGCTGGCGTTTGTCGAGCCCTACAACTCGTGCGTGTACACGGCGACCGGGTACCGCGACCTGGTGAAGATTGTCGGGCCGCGACTCCACGCGGCGTATCCCGACGCACGGCTGTTCGGACCGGAGGATATGCTGGGGGCGTGGACGGTCCGCGGGTACCCCGGTACACTCATGGCCGACCCCGAGTCACGGGCGCAGATGCATGCGATTGCGGTGCACGGGTACAGTGACGGTGTGAACCCGACTCCGAGTGCAGACGCTCCGCAGCTCTGGACACGCGCGTGGAACAACATGCGCACCTCGGGCAAGGGGTTCTGGATGACCGAGACCTCCGGGTACTCCAACGACTGGAACGGAGCGCGGGGGACGGCTGAGGCGATATTCGAGGCACTGAAGTACGGTCACGTGAACGCGTGGGTGTGGTGGCAGTTGTCGGGCAACCACACGGCGGGCGAGATCCTGATGCCGCTGGGGCAGAAGGGCAAGCTGTTCTACGCTGCCAAGCAGTACTACCGGTACATCCGGCCGGGCGCGGTGATGATCGATGTCAACAGCGACGACGACGAGGTGTTCACCGCCGGGTTCCACCACAAGCAAAACAACACACTGACGATCGTGATTCTCAACTGGGCAAGCAGTTCGAAGAGCATCACGCTCTCGGGCGCCAGCCTGCCCTCGTTCACCTGGTACCGCACCAGCAGTGCCGACAACTGCACCAACGCGGGGACCGTGAACGGGTCGGTGACCCTGCCGGCCAACTCGATCAACACGCTGTACGGCAGCAACTACGAGCCGCCTACACCGGTACGGGAGCTGCGATACGGCACGCGGCCGGCGGGTGAAGTGCGGGCGGAGGTGTTCGGTATCGACGGCCGTCTGTTGGCAGTGGTGGAGCGTGTGTCGCTCGACACTGAAGGCGGGTTCAGTTGGGACGGCGTTGCTGATGGAAAAAGGGTAGCTGCGGGCGTGTACTGCGCACGTGTGACCGACAGGTTCGGGCGCAGTGGGCGGGCCGCGGCAACAGTTTCCGGCCGGTGAAGGCTACTCCCCCCTGTCTTTGCCGGTTCAGGCCCCCTGCCGCACAGTGCGGCAGGGGGCGTTTCTACCTCGTCAGGTTGCCGTGGCCAGGTTTCTCGTCGACCCACGCGGCGTCACGAACCCATCTATCTCCACCGTGCGCGGTCCCGACGCCCCCCCCCTTGCGGGACCCGACACCAGGTACGACACTGCCGCCCGTACGGCTGCGGTCCGGTTGAAGTTGTAGCTCGTGAGGTCGGCGGTGAACGCCGCAAGGCTGTCGTCGAAGCCTGCCACCGACATGTCCTCGGGGACCCGCACGCCGCGGGAGCGGAGGAACTCCGTGCACGCCAGCGCCATGGGGTCGTTGGCCGCAACCCAGGCACTCACCCCGGGCATCGCCAGCGCCCGCTCCATCAGCGGACCCAGCCCCTCCTCCACGTACGCCCAGGCCATCGCGGCGCTGAGTTCGGTGCTCATGCGCCGGAGGCAGCGGGCGAGACGCCGGTGGCGCGGACGCTCACGGCTCAGCAGCTTCTCGGTGAGCCAGAACAGGTCGGCTGCCACCTGTGTGCTGTGCGCCTGCGGACTCCTCCCGCGCTCGTCGAATACCTCCACCAGGCGCGCCCCGGGGACCCGCCTGAACACCTCTTCCATGCCCGCGTACCGAGCGCGTGACCAGTTCTCGTGGTGCACGGCAGAGATGAACGCGGCACGGCGATGCCCGTTGTTCAGGAGAAACCGGCCCATGAGGCGCCCCGGTTCACGATTCGCGGCGATGGTGACCACACGAACCGCACGGCCCCCGGGCAGCGAGACACCAGTGGCGCCACCGGTCTGGTCGAGGATCGCAATCGGGCGCTCGAAAGGGGTGATGGCGGTGAGTATCTCACGGTACTGGGCCGGCGAGCCGCCGGTAATTGCCAGGAGCACTCCCACCACGGGCTTGTCGCCTGAGCCGGCGCGAAGCTGGGCGAGCGTTTCGAACAGCCGCTCACGCGGGAACAGGCGTACGATCTGCAGGCGCAGTCCCATGCGCGAGCACTCGGTGTCCAGTGCATTCACCACCGCCTGCCCGGATACCCACTCGATGAACAGAACGGTCGAAGATGTGGTCCGCGGCGCGTTGCCCACGATATGCCACGACTTGCTCCGCCGAACCAGCGCACCGCCTTGCTCCAGTGACGCGAGGGCCTTGCGGAGGGTCTGGTGGCACACGCCGTAGCGTATCAGCAGCTGTTTGCTGCGTGGCAGGATTCCCTCGGAGAAGAAGACACCACCCGCGATATCCTCCTCGATGCGGTCGCGTACGTGTTCCCAACGCTGGGCGGCGGAAGGCAGTTGACCCGAGCTGTCACCCGGCGGGCGAGGACGGTCACCGAAGGGGTCGCGGGCGATGTGCACCCCGCTGCGCGGCCGGGCCACCAACACACCCTCCCTGCACAACTGCCGTACCGCGCTCCACATCGTCGCTGGTGCGACGCCTGCCTTGCGGGCCAGCACTGCGATTGTGGGCAGACGGGCGGGAGAATCGGGCGAGGTGCCCGATACGAGCGAGTGAAGGTAGGCAAGGGCAACGTCCCTGCGCGGCGAACGACGCATCGAGTTTCTCCTGACATGGTTCTACGGGCTATAATATATCAGCTAGCAACTGTAGAAAGTCGCCAATAAGATCGCCATAGCGCATGTGGTCCTGCTATTCTATAATCTTGGAATGGAGGTATGCATGAGACACGTACCGATGAGCGTGTGTGCGGTGGCACTTGCGGCAACGACGGTGTACGCCCAGGTTCCCATCCAGGACAACGCCCGCATCTTCTTCGTGGGCAACAGCTACGTGGGTACGAGTGGCGGTTTGCACGAGTACGTGAGGCGGATGTTTGCCGCCGCGACTCCCTCACTGGCTGTTACCACCCAGGCCAGTGTGTCGTGGGGTGAAGATGTCGAGGTGATGTGGAACACGAGTGGGGCGCCCGAGACAATCCGCACCGGCAACTGGGACATCGTGGTGCTGCAGGGCTACTGGAGCGGGATCGACTACCCGGCCGGGACGCTTGACACGCTCTACAAGTACGCCACCAGGTTCGACTCGTTGGCCACTGCGCACGGCGCGCAGCTGGTGCTCATGATGCCGTGGACCGGCAACCCGCTGGCATCGTGGATGAGTGCGAGCAAGTTTCACAACGACATGGTCGCGTTCCAGACCAACTACACCAATCTTGGCCAGCATCTCGGCGTACCCGTGGTGCCCTGCTCGCACGCCTGGCACAACCTGACCGATACGCTGCCGCCCGGCGTAACCGCACGAGATTACTTGTACGGTGATGACCTGCACCAGAACAACCTCGCGTCATACCTCAACTCGTGGATGTTCTACGCGATTCTCACCCGTCAATCGCCCGTCGGTCTTGACTACCACTACACCGATGTGACCAACGTGACCTACGATGCAGCCCTGCGCACCTACATGCAGGAGAAGGCGTGGGCCGTTGCGCAGCTCTACCTGCCTACTGCCGCCGGCGTGCCCCGGTGGAGGACGGCTCCGGGGGCAGGGGCAGGGCAGGGCCCGGCAGGCGATGCCGTAGGCCTGAGTGGACGGGCGGCGGGACGGGCCGATCCGCCGCAGGCTGGCGCGGCGGTTGGCCGACTCAGCCTGCCGCGATTCCGCTGAGCGCCGCGGTTGTCCCGGTACGCTTCTGCCGTGCGTACTGCATATATGGTATCCGCACGCCCGCACGCCCCGGTCGGACCCGGCAGTAGTTTCCAGTGCATGAACAGAGCCGTTTCCCATGCTGTCGTGCTTGGCATCCTCAGCGTTTTCCTGCAGCACTCCATCGCCTGCAGCGTCCCTGTGTTCCGCTACGGTCTCGAGCGCTGGCAGGTAGATCCGTACCTGGCCATGGTGTTTCACCGGGGACCACTCTCTGCGGCCGATTCGGCACTCATGCGCGGCATCGGCGCCACAGGCGCCAACCTGATGCTCCAAGAGACTGATGTCAGTGCCTCCGAGGACTCCTCGGCGCTGGTTCGGTACGGAGTCCTGGGCGACAGTCCGCTTCCCTGCATCGCCGTGTACCCGGTCTACTCCCGTCCCGACCAGCCGCCGGTGTGGTCGGCGCCGTTCGAGGCGGAGCCGGTGAAGCGGCTGATAGGGTCGCCGATCAGGCGCGAGGTCGTGCGCAGGCTCCTGTCAGGCGAGACGTGTGTGTGGCTGATTGTCACCGGCAGTGACCGTGCCGCTGCCAGGCGCGTGGTCGACACGCTGCGGACCTACCTTCCCCGCATGCAGGATTCACTGAAGATCCCGAGTCCCGACCCGGTCGCGGGCTACTTCCCTCCGTCACCCGGTGTGCCGCTGCGCATTGCATTCTCCACCCTGGTTGTCTCGGCAGCGGACCCTTCCGAGCAGGTGCTCCTTCGCCTGCTGCTCGGCGGCAAGGCACGGCTAGACACGCTCAGCGACCCCGTTGTGTTTCCCCTGTTTGGGCGCGGGCGGGCGCTGGTGGCCATACCTCCTGCAAAGATGACGGGCAGGGCGGTCCGGGAAGTGTGTACGTTCCTGGCGGGGCCATGCGCGTGCACGGTCAAGCAGCAGAACCCCGGGTTTGACCTCGTGTTCGCAGTGGACTGGGATTCCGCGCTGCGAACCCGCCCCGTACCCGATGAGCCCCCGCCGCCGCTGTCGGGTCTCTCGGCGTTTGCCGCGGCGGATACGGCTGTGCAGGACCCGCCACCTGCCGCACCCGCGAAGGCCACGGCATCTCCGACTGTGTCACCACCGGGACCACTGCCCCCGAAACAGGCCCTGCCGAAGCCGTCCGAGCCCCCCGCCGAAACGGTACGTGCCGACACGACCGACTCATCGACGGGCGCTGCCCTCGACACCTCCGGTTCCGTTGCCGCCGTGCCGCCTGAACTCGATTTCCTGTTCGAGGACTCGGCCGCGGGGGGTGCCGCTGCACGCAGTTCGCCCGGAGGCAGAGGCATGCTGCTGCTCATCGCGGCGGCAGTGGTGCTCGTGGCCGCCGGTTCGTGCGTGCTGCTGGCGGGAAGGAGGCAGCGGTGAGAGGAGCACGACTGTGCGCTTGACTGCAGGTCGCATGGTCGCTCGCGAACTCGCCGTGGCACGAGTGTCGGCGCTGCTCTCGGTGCTGGGGGTCGCAGTCCCGGTTGGTGTCGCCGTCGGCGTGTGGGTACTCGGCCAGGCTCACCGTAGCGGCTCTGAACAGCTGGTGAAGGACAAGGAGCACGGCACGCAGGCCATGCTTGAGGCCCTGCAGCAGGACTACCGGGCGATTGGGGGACGCATGCCCGCGGATCTGCTCCTCGTCTCGAGCGGTGCAGACCGCGCGGCGATGCTCACTGAAGGCGTGGTGACGGCTACGGTGCGGGCGGACATGCTCGACAGCCTTGCCGCGGATGCCCAGAACCCTTTCTGTCGCCTTCAGCCACGTGTCGAGGGGTGGGGACGAGTGAGTGGTTACCATGGCCCCGTGCGTATCGTTGGCATTGGGGCCGACACGGTTCTCTCGGCGGAGTGGACGGGTAAGGGTGAGCCTGGGGGTGTGCCCGCCACAGCCGGCTTTGCGTTCGTGGGGTACGAGATATGCCGTGAGTGTTCGCTCGCCGCCGGGATGCGTGTGAGTGTGGGCGCGGTGACGTTGACAGTAGCCGAGTGTGTTGCGCAGCAGGGCTCGCGCAGCGACATCTCGGTGCGCATGGGACTTGGTGACGCGCAGCGGGCGCTCGGACTCGATGGGCGCCTCAGCAGTATTGGCGCGGTCCTCCGCGATCCCTCGATGGACGCTGGCGCAGTCGCAGAGGCCGTGCAGACCACTCATGCCGGCCTGCAGATCGTGTGGCACGGGGCCACCTCACGTGCCCGGGCGCGCATGGGTGAGGCGGCCCGGCAGGTATCGTACGACGTGGCCGGGACGGAGCGTTCGGCCCACCGCACGTTGCTGCTGGGTACGTCCCATGTGCTGGCGCTGCTGCTGGCGGGGGCGGGGCTGTGCTGTGCCGCCTGGGTGGGCATCGTGACCTTTGTCAACCTTCACCGCCGCCGTGCCGAGATCGGTCTGCTGACAGCGCTTGGCATGGCGCCGTCGGGCGTGGCGTGGCTGTTCGTCGGGCGGGGGGCCGTGGTGGGGCTCGTGGGCGCCGTGGTTGGGCTGGCTGTCGGGTGCGCTGCGGCGGGGAGTCCGGAAGGGCAGGCGGGGTGGGCCGCGGCCGCGACCATAGCGGTTGCGGGGGCAGCACTGTGCCTGGCAGCGCATCTCTGGGTGGCCGCTGTCGTGCTTCGCCACGACACCGCCCGTACACTCATGAACGCGGGAGCCTGAACGTGTCGGTGCTGCGCATGGCGCTGCGTCAACTGCGAAGCAACCGGACCACCGCGCTGCTGATGGCGACGGCGGTCTGTTTCGGTGCGATGCTGTTGCCGCTGTCCGAGAGTTTGCTCGACCTGTACGCGGAGCAGACGCGGCGAGTGCTGGGGGAGAAGGACGCCGAGGTGAAAGAGCGGATGCACGAGATGTGGGACGAGTACCGTCGGATCACACTTGGTCTCGGCTTCAACATTCTCATTCTTCCCCAGGGGCAGAGCCTGGCCGATTACTACGCCGAGGGGAAGATTACCAGGGACATGCCGGAGGAGTACTCGCAGCGGCTGGCGCGTTCGGGTATCATCTCGGTCCAGCACGTACTGCCGTCGCTGCACCACCGCATGACATGGAAGCCCTACGGCGTGGGAATCAACCTGATCGGCGTGCGCGGCGAACTCCCTTCCATGGGCGGCAGGCCGCCCAAGAAACCGTTGCGGGAAGCGGTGGCGGAGGGGAAGGTAGTGCTGGGATCGGAGCTGTGCCGGATTGCCGGGGCAAAGCCGGGTGCCAGGCTGACGTTCCTCGGCAGAACGTTTACGGTGGACTCGTGTCACGAGGCGCGCGGCGATCAGGATGACATGACCGCGTGGATCGACCTGGCCACGCTGCAGAAGATCCTCGGCAGGGAGGGCCGGATCAACGCGATCCTCGCACTGGAGTGCCGGTGCGAGGCCGACAGCTCCCTGCCGAACATCGCCAAGATCCGCCAGGACCTCGAAGCTGTTCTTCCGGGGACGCGCGTGATCGAGTTCATGTCGCAGGCGCTTACGCGCGCCGAGGCCCGTCACAAGGCGGTACTTACGGCGCGCGACCGGCGTGCCGCCGAGGAGCGTCACCGGGAGGAGCTGGGCAGCCTGCTCGAACGCCTGAGCAGAACGCTCGTGCCGCTGTGCGCGGTCGCCTGCATGGCTGCCATCGCGCTCATCACGTGGGTCGATACACGCAACCGTCGCAGGGAGATCGCGGTGCTGCGCGCCGTCGGGTGGACTTCGGGGCGGGTCTTCCGCCTGCTCCTCACCCGGACCGTCGCCGCGGGTGTTGTCGGGGCGACGTTTGGTGTTGGCCTCGCCGCCGCGCTGGCGTTGCTGGTGCACGTGCGAGTGTCGGTGCCGTTCAGGTCCGAGCTGACGCTGTGGACTGCGGCCGCTCTGGGCGCCGTGCTGCTGAGCATCGCCGCGGCGTGGCTCCCGGCCCTTGCCGCGGCGACATCCGATCCCGCACCTATCCTGCAGAAGGAGTGATCCCGTGGCCGACTGTGTGCTGGAGATGCATGGTGTAGCCAAGACGTATCGTACCGGCAGCAGCCAGGTGCATGCCCTGCGCGACTTCTCGCTCTGTATTGCCGCCGGTGAGTTTGTGGCTGTGCGCGGTCCGAGCGGGTCGGGTAAGACTACGGCCCTGCTGGCGGCCGCGGGCCTGCTCAGCGTCGACGAAGGAGACATACGGGTGTGCGGGACCGCGCTCGGGCCGCTCGGGTCGGCGGCGAGGGCGGCGCTGCGCGCCGACAGTATCGGCTTTGCGTTCCAGCAGTTCAACCTGATACCGTACCTGAGCGTGCTCGAGAACGTTCTCGTGCCGCTGGTGGCGGCGCGGAACGCCGGGGAAGAAGGGCGCGGCCGGGAGTTGCTCGAGCGATTCGGGCTTGCCTCCCGCGTGCAGCACCTCCCGGGCGAACTGAGCGCGGGCGAGCAGCAGCGTGTGGCCATGGCGCGCGCGTTGGTGAACAGGCCGCGCCTGCTACTGGCCGATGAACCCACGGGGAACCTTGACGAGACGAATGCCGCCGCTGTCCTCGACTATATCCGCGATTTCGCCGCAGGGGGCGGCGCCGTGATGCTGGTGACGCATGATGCGGCGGCAGCGGGACGCGGTGACCGGACCGTCCGGATTGAGCAGGGGAGCGTTGCCACTTGAGCGCGGTCGGTGGTGGTGTCGACCGTGCCTCCGACGAAACGTTGATGACGCGATTCCGGTATACCGGCGAGCATGACGCGGTGGATGTGCTCGTGACGCGCTACGCGCAGCCGGCGTTCACCATCGCCTTCGACTATCTCCACGAACGTCCGCTGGCCGAGGATGCGGTGCAGGAGAGTCTCCTGCGCCTGGTGCGCGCCCGCCATCACTACCGCCCATTTGCACCCTTCGCGCAATGGTACTACGCCATCGTACGCAACGTATGCCGCGACATGATTCGACGCCTGCGGACCCACGAGGCATACCGCGACCGACTCGAAGAGCCGCCCGTGACCGAAACGGTATCGATGCGCAGTGAAGTCTGGGACGCGGTGCGGCGACTGCGTCCCGATGAGCGCCGCGTGCTGGTGCTCAGCATCGCCCATGGGTTCACGTTTGCCGAGATCGGTGCGGCGGTGGGGTGTTCGGCGGAAGCAGCCAAGAAGCGTGCACAGCGCGCCCTTCGCGCCGTCCGCATGAACGCCGGTGGGTGAGAGGTGTCCCGCTCGGACAGCCATGTGCGTACTGTGTTCTTAGAAGATGCCTTCACTCATCGACCGAGGTCCTCATGAACTGCACAACGGCTCGCGGCATGCTGGAAGCGGCTGTGTTGGGGGTGCTGTCCGATATCGATCGGCGGCGTTTCGACAGCCACGTGGCGGGGTGCGCACAGTGCCGGGCGGCGCTCGCGAAGGTGACTGCCACGGCCGATGCGCTCAGGGTCTGCACGACGCCTGGACCTCTGCCGATCACGCGCGTGGAGAGCATGCGCAGGGCAGTGGGTGAGGCCCTGGACAGTGGGTCTCTCGCCGGGTCTCACCGCTCCGGATTCCGGCATCTCCGCGTGTGGGCCGCCGCCGCGTGTGCGGTGGTGGCCGTGGGAACTGCGGGCGCCATGTGGCAGGCGATGCGGGGCGATCCCCGACTCGGTGCATCATTCCAGACATGGACACACCCCGGACTCTCCGTGGCTTCGACCACCGACGTCTTCGCGCCCGTTGCCGGGCCAGTGTCGGTGTATGCCTTCCAGAACACCCCGGCAGGCGCCATGGTGACCGCCCTGGATCTCGAGGGCGGCGGGCAGTTGTGGCGTTCGACGGCGCCCAGCATGGGGTTTCTCTCCACCGATCACGCGCACGTGTACTCGGTGTCGGCAGAGAAGGGGCGCGAGGGTTCGCTGGTGGCGCTCGATGGCGGCACGGGAGAAGTACGCTGGCACTTCGCGCCCCCTGATGCGCGGGGGATTCGGGGCAGGGCCGTACCGGCCGGGACTCGCGTGCTGTGGCCTGCCGGCGCGACGCTCTGGGCCCTTGACACCGCTTCGGGCGATGTGCTGTGGTCGGTGATCGGCGTGTCGGGTGGGGTATCGCAGCCGCTGTGCGTCATGGATCGGGTGCTGACGATGGCAGGAGGAGAGCTGCAGTGTCTTGACTCGCGCGATGGTGCGCGGGTGTGGGTTGCGACCATTGCCGACGAGGCGCCGGTACTGGCGCGGGCCGTGATGGATTTCGCGGAGAACCGTCTGTTCGTGTCGCATGCCGGCGGCGGCCTGGCAGGACACGTGACATGTGTGGACGCGCGTGACGGCGGGATAGTGTGGGACCGGGACGGCATTGGTGGGGCGCAGTTGATCGCCTGTGGTTCGGTGGTGTATGTCCGCGACCGGCAGGTGAGCGCGCTGGACGCTGCCAGCGGCAAGACGCTGTGGCAGCGCACCGCCGAGGGGTGCAGCCCGCTGTACTGCTACCATGGCAACGTCGTGTACGCTGATGCGTCGCGGCGTGACGCGCTCACGGTGTTGGACGGTTTGACGGGGAAACCGCGCACGCGCGTGTCGCTGCCCAACGCCTGTTCGGGGTTCGTTCCCACCGCTACCGTGCTGGGCCTGGTGGTGGACAACGACGGCGTGCTGCATGCGATAGACACACGCGAAGCATTTGGTTCAATCTGACATGCCGGGATACGAATGCCTGCCGGAGTGCAGGGAGGAGGAAGGTGATGGTGTGGAACGCAGCGTGGCAGCACGTGGGGTTGTTGGCGGCGGTGTGTGCGGTGTGGGCCGCGGCGCAGCAAGACGGGGCGAGCACGTCTGCAGCAGAGCCCGTGGCAGACACGGCGCTCGTGGCTGGTGAACCGGCCAGTCTCGACACGGTGCGCGTACGGGCGCGCGTGCGCGACGCGGTGGAGAACCCACTGCTCGAATCGCCAGCCCTGCAGCCCTCGCTTTCGGTGGTTGATCGCGAAGATATCGAAGCGCAGAACGCGGCCACGGTTATCGATGCCCTGGAGTACGTGCCGGGCGCATGGGTCGAGTCGCGCGGCCGCAAGGTGAAGAGTTTCGCGTCGGTACGGGGCCAGAAGTATCCGTATCCGGACTATGCGGTTGACGGCGTGTGGCAGCGCGAGTTCGAGGAGCTTCCGTACTTCTTCCCTTCCGCGGACATCGAGCGCATCGAGGTCATTCGTTCGAGCGCCGCGCTGATTAACGGGGTGTCGGGTCTTACCGGCATCATCAACATCGTGCCGCGCTCCTACGACAAGCTTGGTCTCGACTGCGATCTCTCGTACGGTTCGTTCGACACGTACCGGGCCACAGTCAACCACGGGGCGTCGCTGGGACCGGTGCAATACTCCGCTGGCGTAGGCGGGCTGCAGACCGAGGGGCCGGAGGGGAAGAACGCGGGTGAGGAAGCGTGGGATTTCTACCTGCGTACCCGCGTGTCGCCGGGAGAAAAACTGACGGTACAGGCCAACGTGTTCGGCCTGTACGGCACGCGCGAGATATCGCTGATTGAGTACCCGGGCGACACTGCAAACGCCAGCATGACCATCCCGCAGCGCTTCGACCCGCATCGCGCGCTCATCACCAACGCGCGCACCATGTACCGTTTCAGCGACCGCATGTCGGGCTCGCTGCTGCTCTACTATACCCGTCGTAACCACGACTTCTACGCCAGCGACACAGCCAGCGAACCTGCCAACCCCGATCTGGACTGGGAGTGGGGCGCCAACTACGTCCACGCGATGAGCCTGTTCGGCCAGAACGTCATGCGCATCAGTCTCCTCTACAACAACTGGGTGGCGCCGTTCGGCAAGCGGTTCTATTCGGGCAAGCGCTGCGCGATCCAGACGCTTTCGGCTGCGGTTGCTGACGAGCACTCGTTCGGCAAGCTCTCGGTGGATCTGGGTGTGCGCTGGCTGAAGGACTATGTCGACGAGTTCGCGGCGTACAACGTGGATGGCAGCGTGGTGTGGCGTGCAGCCGGCAGGCCGGTTGCGCTCGACCCGGTTGAGGACGAGTGGCGCAAGTCGCAGCTGAATGCCAACCTTGGCCTCCGCTACGACCTGCTCCCCGGCATCTCACTCACCGGCTACGGCGCGTTCGGGTTCGTCAACCCGCTTCCCGGCACGGTGGACACGCTGCTGAAGGAACTCGAGGCCGAGCGGCAGACCAAGGTCGACATCGGCGTGGCGGCCGCGCATGGCACGCTCGGCACGGCAACGCTCAGCGGCTTCGTCGTCTACCGCGCCGATGGCGTCAATATCACCAGCAAGTGGGACACCGTTGCGGTAAACGGAGACTCGCTGCTGATGCCGCTCTACGAGAATGTGGACATGCGCACCGCGGGAGTGGAAGCGGAGGTGCGCACGGCGCGGTTCAAAGGCGTGGCGGAGGGCTTTGCGAATGCCGCGCTCATGCGGCACCAGAGACGGAAACCCACGGGAGATGCGTTCGTGGCCGACAACGAGAAGCCCGAAGCGATCGTCGGAGGCGGACTGCGCCTGTATCTCGGTGCGTTCGACCTGAATGTACACGGCAAGTATGTGTCGGAATACGAGAGTTCGCGCTTCGCCCTCAACAAGGAAACCGTCGAGATCGGCGACTTCTCCACGCTCGACATCAGCGGGGGGTACACGTACCGGCTCTCCTCCGGACAGCAGTTCCGCGTGTACGTCGCTGTCGACAACCTGACCGATGTACGCTATTCGACCGTGGTCGGATATCCGGACTTCGGGCGCAAGTACACGATCGGACTCCGGTACCACTACTGAGCCGAAATGCGGCAGCCCCGGCTTGCGCCGGGGCTGTTTTTTCCCTTGCTTCGGGGCCATGCCCATGGTAGAATGGGTTTGGGCGATTGCATGACAGCGCATAGCCCCCTCCTGCTTGAGGGCCCCGGACTAACCCCCCGGGGCCTTCTGCCTATCTCGGGCCCGGCAAGAGGCGCACCGTGCGACCGTCTGCCGCGCGGGCGACATAGACGCCCGATGCGGTGGTGTGCATGGACCGCGCACCGGCAACGCGCTGGCCCGCAAGAGAGTAACGCCCCGCGGCGCTCCCCGCCTGTCTGCAGCTGCCCTGGGCCGGGACGACGCCCGAACGGGGATGTACGGCGCTTGCCGCCGCAACTGGTCCGATGTCGTCCGCGAGCTGCAGGGTTCCCCAGTAGTTGGTGCTCGTAGCATCGGTCGCCCACGGGTCACGGGTGAGCCAGCGCAGGCAGTGCGGTTCGCTGTTGTCACCATCCTTGTCATTGTACCCGCCCGACAGGCCGAGTTGTCGACCAGCCAGGCTTGCACCTTCTACGAAATCGCCGCCGAAGCGGTCCCACGGAAGGAACCATTCCTGCGCCTTGCGCGTGGCATCTATACTCACCACCTCGGCATGCATGCCCCATTGTGATTGAAGCTGCTCCCAGGTCATGGTGGCGCTCTGCCACGACCACAGGTTGTCGTCGTAGTGCGCCGCCAGCGCACCGTCGGGAAGCGAGGAGCCACCCATCCACACGAAGAACTGGCGAGTGGTGTAGGTAAGTGAAGAGCTGTACATGCCGATCAGGCAGCCCGTGCATGTCGCAATATCGTTTGGCGCACGTGCATCAAGGTACAAGTCGACCGCGTCTGCTCCCCAGTCGTTGGCGTCAGCGCGGTCGACCCACGTGTTGTCGTTGACCTCGACCAGAAGGTAGAGGCCGCGTGTGGAAGCCGCGGCTTTGACCATCAGCGTGGCGTCATCGGTGCCAACGAATCCGCAGCGATCCGGGTAGCAGTTGTCGGGCGATATCAAATCAATGTAGTCGTTGCCTGTCCAGTTGCCCCAGAACGACGAAAGGGCGTTGTCGCTGACGGAGAACGAAGCTTCGTCCGATGCCTGCAGTGTCGGGACACACAGGGTGTGGTCGTACGGGTCATCACAGGTCTGTGCCTGCACCACCAGGGCACCGGCCAGTGCGGCAACGGCAATCCGTGTACCAATCATTGCATACCTCCCGGTTGGGTGTGTTCCTGCTCCGTGTTGGGCACTCCCGGAATGTAGGAGATTGTGGACTGGGTACCAATGTCCTGTAGGTGTATTAACGCATTTGGTATATATATAAACAACGGGTATTGTAATCCAGCTGACAAGGAAGTATCATTGAGGTCTGCACCTGAGTTCAGCCCCGGCAAATCGTGCACGATCAGACTGTTGAGGAGTTGAAGATGGCTTGTGGCGTGAAGGTGAAGGGCAGTGGGTTCGGGCCGACCAAGGCGGCCATAGTCAAGGCATACGGGCGGTCTCGACTTGAGGGTGTCATGGGGCGTCTGCCGGCGAAGCTGCAGGACGAGATGCGCAGCCCTCTGGCGTCGTGCTGGTACCCGGTGGAGTACGTGGGTGAGTTGATGGAGGCGATCAAGGCGGAGTTCGCGGGCGATCCCGATGTGCTGTATCGCATCTCCCTGGAGTCATCCAAGAATACGTTCAACCTGGCCTACCGGATATTCATCAAGCTCGGCACGCCTTCGTTTATCATCGGCAAGGCGTCCAATGTCTGGTCGACTGCCTGCAACTCCGGCCGTCTCGAAGTGGTCGAGACCGGCGACAAGTACATCATGGTGCGCCTGAGCGACTTCGGCTACCGCAATGTCGACTACTGCGGCGAGCGTCTTCGAGGGTGGTTCCAGGGGCCGCTGGAGCTTTCGGGGTGCCGCAACGTGGTGGGGATCCACACCACGTGCGTCATGCGGGGTGCGGCGCACTGCGAGTGGCGCTACCAGTGGTCGTAGCGGCCGGGGCTGGGGGATGGGGTCATGCAGATACCGACCGGTGAGATCGTGCAGCTGGTCCGCAGCCCTTCGATAGAGGGGCTGTACGATGTTGACCTGTCGGGGGTTGACCAGCTCCGCCGCTGTTCCTCGGTGGACTGCCACGTGGTGGTCTACCCGTACAGCCGGCGGCTCTCGGCCGCCGAGATCAAGCTGAACCCGTTCGAGGAGTACGTGCGTGACATCCTGAGCCTTCAGCGCTCGGCCTACGTGCGGATCAGCAGTGATTTCGACAAGCTGTTCGGGTTCCTCCTTGGCGGGCTCATCACCCTGGTGTTCGTGTTCTGCAACCCCGGCGACTTGCTGTCGGTGGAGTCGGTGGTATCGATACTCGGTGCATTCTTCATCGGCAAGGAGCTCTGGGACGATATCGACGGGTTCCTGGTGAGGCTCACCCGCTCATGGCCCATTCGCTACCAGCAGAACTACTACTCGTACCGGCTGGAGCGGCACACCACGCTCACGCAGTACTCGAGGTTGGCCAAGCGGCAACGGTACGGCAAGACGACGCTACTGCCGGAGTTGATGGATTTTATCGCGCAGAGCAACTCACAGACGGTACGTATGCGGTTTGAGCGGGGCGAACTGGCGTCACAGCCCGACGGTGCGGTCCATGTCCTGTCGCTGTCGCTGGACCCTTCACAGGCCCGCGAGTTCGAGCAGGGCGGATTCCTCCTCGGGGTCAAGCTGAGTCTGAACCGCCGTTTGTGCGGCGTGGAGTGCAGCACCGAGCTGTTTCAGTCGCTTGACAAGGGCACGGCGGGGTGCCTGGACAACGACGGGGCGTGGCATGACGGTGCTGTGTTCTGCCGGCGTACGGTCTCCGTTGGCCGCCTCAAATGGTTCATCGGCAACACGGTGCTTGCCTCGCGTCGCCTCGTGACCATGGTCTGAGCCGTTCCCCGCTCTGCGTTATATATTACCCCCTTCCAGTGCGCTCCGGGTTCGCAAGGAGGTCACAACCATGTCGTCCACGTATGCTGTCGGCGTTGACTACGGCACCAACTCGGTCAGGGCGCTCGTCGTCGACGTGAAGAGCGGCCGCGAAGTCGGCTCGAAGGTGTACAGCTACCCGTCCGGTCATCAGGGCATCGTCCTCGACCGCAAGGATCCCAATCTGGCCCGCCAGAACCCGGCCGACTACGTCGAGGGGCTCGAGAAATCGATCCGGGGTGCACTGTCAGCCGCGCGGAAGACACGCGGTTTCTCGGCCGATCGGGTGATCGGCATGGGGGTCGACACGACCGGTTCTACCCCGATCCCGGTAGACAAGGAGAACCGTCCGTTGTGTTTCCAGCCGCGGTTCCGCAGGAACCTGTCGGCGATGGCGTGGCTGTGGAAAGACCACACGGGGATTGAGGAAGCCGCGAAGATCACCGAGATTGCCCGCGTGCACCGGCCACACTACCTTGCCAAGTGCGGCGGGACATACTCGTCGGAGTGGTTCTGGTCGAAGGTGTGGCATTGCCTGAAGACTGCGCCCGAGGTGTTTTCGGCAGCGCACTCCTGGGTGGAGTGTGCCGACTGGATCCCCTCGCTTCTGGCGGGCATTGCCGATCCGATGCAGGTTCGGCCGGGCATCTGCCCGGCGGGTCACAAGGCGCTGTACAGCGAGGAGTGGAACGGGTATCCGGACCAGGAGTTCCTGGCGATGCTGGACCCGAAAGTGGCGCGGGTTGCACAGAAGCGGCCGGCGAAGGCGCTGGACGCCAACGAGCGGGCAGGTGTGCTGTGCGCCGAGTGGGCCCGGCGCCTGGGTATGCCCGCCGGAATCCCGATTGCCATCGGTGCATTCGACGCGCACACGGGTGCGGTGGGCGCGGGGGTCCGGCCCGGTGTGCTGGTGAAAGTGATAGGCACGTCCACGTGCGACATGACTGTTGCGCCGCTCAGCAACACGGTGCGCGACATCCCTGGGATCTG